>NZ_JBNCAT010000014.1:0-64973 GCF_049808495.1 Acinetobacter sp. G11 | reverse complement strand
TTATATTGTTACTTAGACAGGTAGGACATTTGATTTGTAGCGTTATTTTCATACCTCTATTTTATCAAAAGCCATATTGTTTTTTTCAGCATACTTTTTGAAACACCACCTTTTCTTTAATTATTATTATCCCTCTAAATAATATTTTGGTCTTTCTTATCAAAAAAATAGACTGGTTTCCTCTAGTAGAGGTATCAGAATGGGTATTAGTAGCAGGAGGAATTTGTACTCTTGTTATTGGTACGATTATCGCCATTATTTCTGGTCTTCTATTTCGTGCGATTGATGCGGCTATAGAAATTTATGATGATTTAAAAGTAGGGTGCATTCCTAAAAAGCAAGAAAGCTAAATTTGGTCTGAATTCTAGTTCATAGTCTTGAATGAAAATTAGAGTCTTATAGACAGACATAGAAAAAACCGGCGCCTAAGTGCCGGTTTTTTTACATCACTGACTTCCGTCAGTTCTGCAAAAGCTTAGATTGAAGCAAGTGCAGCATTTAATGTAGCGCTTGGACGCATTACAGCATTTACTTTCTCTTGATCAGGAGCGTAGTAACCGCCGATGTCTACTGCCTTGCCTTGTACTTCTGCAAGCTCGGCAACGATCTTGTCTTCATTTTCAGCAAGTGCTTTCGCAAGCGGAGCAAACTTCGCTTTCAGTTCAGCATCTTCGTCTTGAGCAGCAAGCGCTTCAGCCCAGAATTTAGCCAGGTAGAAGTGGCTGCCACGGTTATCCAGCTCACCAGTACGGCGTGATGGAGACTTGTCGTTGTCAAGAAGTTTGCCTGTTGCCTGGTCTAAGGTTTTAGCCAGCAATTTTGCTTGAGCATTGTTTTCTTTAATGCCCATTTCTTCTAATGACACTGCAAGCGCCAAGAACTCGCCTAAAGAATCCCAACGTAAGTGGTTTTCTTCTACAAGTTGTTGTACGTGTTTAGGCGCAGAACCGCCAGCACCAGTTTCGTACATGCCGCCACCAGCCATTAACGGCACGATAGACAACATTTTCGCAGAAGTACCAAGCTCCATAATTGGGAACAAGTCAGTCAGATAGTCGCGCAGGATGTTACCAGTAACTGAAATTGTATCCAAGCCACGAGCAACACGTTCAAGCGTGTAACGCATTGCACGTACTTGAGACATGATTTGAATGTCTAAACCGGTAGTGTCGTGATCTTTCAGGTAAGTTTGAACTTTCTTGATCAATTCGTTTTCGTGTGGACGGTACGGGTCAAGCCAGAAGATTGCAGGCATGCCAGAGTTACGTGCACGAGTTACTGCAAGTTTCACCCAGTCACGGATTGGAGCGTCTTTCACCTGACACATACGCCAGATGTCGCCTTCTTCCACGTTTTGAGACATCAACACTTCGCCTGTTTCAAGGTCGGTGATGTTCGCAATACCTGCTTCAGGAATTTCGAATGTCTTGTCGTGTGAACCGTATTCTTCAGCTTTTTGTGCCATCAAACCAACGTTTGGCACAGTACCCATAGTGCGTGGGTCGAAGTTACCGTTCCACTTACAGAAATTGATCATTTCCTGGTAGATACGTGCGAATGTAGATTCAGGCATGACGGCTTTAGCATCATACTGTTTACCATCAGCACCCCACATTTTACCACCGGCACGGATCATTGCCGGCATAGACGCATCTACGATGATGTCGTTAGGTGAATGGAAGTTGGTGATGCCTTTAGCAGAGTCAACCATTGCAAGTGCAGGGCGGTGTTCTTGGCAAGCATGCAGGTCAGCAATGATTTCTTCACGAACAGAAGTTGGAAGTGTTTCAATTTTTTCGTAAAGACCCGCCATACCGTTGTTGATGTTAATACCTAACTCATCAAACAGTTTGCCGTGTTTTTCGAATGCTTCTTTGTAGTAAATCTTCACACAGTGACCGAATACGATCGGGTGTGAAACTTTCATCATGGTCGCTTTAACGTGAAGAGAGAACAAAATTCCAGCTTCGCGACAATCTTCAAGTTCTTTTTCATAGAAGTCGCAAAGCGCTTTCTTGCTCATGAACATTGAGTCAATGATTTCGCCTTCTAGAAGCGCAACTTTTGGCTTAAGAACGATGGTTTCGCCGCTCTTGGTGATAAGTTCCATTTTCACGTTGCGAGCGCGGTCTAAAGTCATCGATTTTTCACCGTGGTAGAAGTCGCCTTCATCCATGTGTGAAACGTGAGTTTGTGACCACTGTTTCCACTCGCTCATTGAGTGCGGGTGTTTTTTCGCGTAATTTTTTACTGCGGCAGGTGCACGGCGGTCAGAGTTACCTTCACGCAGTACCGGGTTTACAGCTGAGCCGAGACATTTGCTGTAACGAGCTTTGATTGACTTCTCTTCTTCAGTCGCCGGGTTTTCCGGGTAGTCAGGAAGAGCATAACCTTTCGATTGAAGTTCCTTGATACAAGCTGTCAGCTGGCCAACTGAAGCACTAATATTAGGAAGTTTAATGATATTAGTGTCTGGATCCTGCGTGAGACGGCCAAGCTCTGCTAGGTTATTCGGTACCTTCTGCTCATCGCTTAGGAAGTCCGTAAATTCTGCAAGCACGCGTACGGCCACAGAGATGTCTTTTTTGACAATCTCAACGCCAGCTGGCTTAGTAAAGGTCTCAATGATCGGCAGCAGTGAGTAGGTCGCCAATAATGGCGCCTCATCGGTCAATGTGTAAATGATTGTTGACTTTCCACCAGCCATATATAGCCCCTTGCTTTGGATTGAGTTTTTAGGCACCGAGCTTTTGGCTCAGTCCTGCGAACCGGTTTGCTTAAATAAAACATTAAAAATATCGGTGCTTATCGCACCTCAGCCGAACAGCAATATCTTGCATATTGGTCTTTGGCTGAAAATTTGTATACATCAGTGTTGTTCACCAATCCCTCTATTCTACGCGAAATTTAGGTATTTTTCGAATCGGGACAGGGCTGCCAGTCTCTCATGTGGCGGTTACGCCCACTTGCTCAGACAAGTAGAACTTTTGAGTTAAATGCATAGGTAGTCTATTATTATCAATAACTTAATTTTATTTTTTGCCGTTTGCTTGAAAAAAATCGGCGAGCCATTTTTTGCCGATTTATAAAGTAATTACTTAAAACATGTTGGGTATCATGGAAATAAATTATCCGCAGGGGAGCAAGCGGCAAATTTCTTTTCAGATCGGCCGGAAAATGATGAGGGGAAAAGATGCATTTATTTTAATGCTCTTCATGACTCAGCTGAAAAATGTCCTGGCAATCATCATGATCATCACTGGCATCGAAAATGAGCATGTTACAGGCCTGATGTAAAAGAAGATATGAAGTATGTGCTATTGCCCTGAGCAGCATTATTTAAAAGGAACATCCTGAAGGGACAGCGAACGCATTGAGAAGGAGGCTTAAAAAACTGGCTGGATAAAATAGTGATTTTTCAAATTTTCTAAAGAAATATGGCGATTTGCTATATAGGATTTTTGTAACAGAGAGTGGGCTTGAACAATGGAATGATGAGAGGAGCAATTATCCCATGTTTAAACAAATAGATGATGAGGCAGCTATTTAATCCGCTCACGGTCCCGGTAGAAATCGGGTATCATGCAATTGTAGTCAAACGCTGACCGGTAAAGGCTTTGAAGTTCCGGTTCGAGTCCAACCCTCGGGATATACATGTAAAGAATCTAAGTGACTAATTAAGTGGCTAATAATAGCGCGGTTTTTTTATTGTCTAGATAGCGTTGAAATTTGCTGCCGATGTTGGGGTGAAAATTATGGGTACATATGGGCTTAAATTGTCACTGTTTGTCTTTGTTTATTGTCTTCGATATGAAACTTTGTTAATAAGATGAAAGGTGATAATTAAATTTTTTAAAACAACAAGTAATAGTGATTGGATGAACCAAATATGAAAATGCAGTTGCTGGAAATAGGCTCGGAAACCGAGCAGCTTAGTGCATGTAAAATCTCACTATTATTAGGCGTTTTTACACCAATGAATCAGGTGGAGCGTTTTTTAAGATTTTCCCGGAACATGCTTGGCGCTGAACAGGCGGTGCTGGCTTTTCATCATGAGCCTTATATCTGGTATTCCTCCGCGCATGGTTTTAAGGCTTTCTGCTCGCCTGGTGAAACCTGTTTAAGTCCCTATTTTGAAGGGCTTAATTTTATTGATCATCAGCATAGCCAATATTCGAACCTGGTGCAGCATGTGAGTCAATTTGGGGTAGAGGCCAAGCGTTATCTGGCTTTTGATCTGCGCTTAAATGACGGAACCTCAATTGGTCATGCACTCTTTTTCGATCAGCAGCAAAAACTGTTTAATCCTGAAGATATTGCAACGGTCAGTGACTTCACCAACAGTCTGATCCATGTTATTGAACTTAAAGCAGAACATGCTGAACTTAAGGAAATGCACGAGCAACAAGTGGCGCTCAATTTCAGCAAAACCAAGTTTTTCCAGATTATTGCCCATGACTTGAGAGCTCCATTTCATGGTTTACTCGGCTTTTCAGAAGTGCTGGCGCAAGAGCGTGAAACACTGGATGATTCCAGCGTACAGAGTATTGCCGAATATTTGTACGATACCGCACAATCGACTTATAACCTGCTGGAAAGCTTGCTGAACTGGGCAATGGCTGAAGGTGGACGTTTTATTTATCATCCTATTAATTTTGAATTAAAACAGTCCAGCAAGATTGTTTGTGATGTATTGAATAGCCTGGCCGTAAAGAAAAATATTCAGTTAATTGACCAGATTGAAGAAGGTATCAAGGTCTATGCCGATATCAACATGATCACTTCGGTGATACAAAACCTGGTTTCCAATGCTTTAAAATTCACCCCGACCGATGGTACGGGGCGCGTCATCATTCAGGCAAGTGAGTGCGAAGATGGGGTGCATATTTCTGTACGGGATACCGGTCTGGGCATGAGTCAGGCACAAATGGATCAGCTGTTCCAGCAGTCGGTTACGGCCAGTATTAAAGGGACAGCAGGAGAAAAAGGGACCGGTCTGGGTCTGGTCTTGTGTAAGCGCTTTATTGATTTGAACCATGGTCAAATTTTTGTAGATTCTACAGAAGGTGAAGGGACCACATTCAATGTGACTTTACCGGCAGCCACCAGTGCCCATCAGGCTTTAGCCCAGGAACAGCTTAAAATTGAACAGGTAAAAGTATAGAAAATCAATTTTTCTTTTCCTGTATTTGTGTTCAGCTGTTATAACTAGGAAAAAACTAGGCTGAAGGTTTTAAAATGAATGCGGAACAATTGCAGAACACATTGCGTGCGAGCCAATATGCAGAACAGGTGTTGGGAAAACACAGCGCTTTACTAGAACAAGATTATGCAATTGATCAATTTCTCCTTCCTTTAACCCCCCTGCAAATCCAGAATTTTGTTCATGACACGCTAGAGCAGATTACAGATGAAAGCATCTGGATGCATGCCCTTCGTGTGCTGCGCGCGCGCTTGATGTTCCGCTGGATCTGGCAGGATGCCAACCGGTTGACGGATGTGGTTACCCTGACACGCGAGCTTTCCGATTTTGCCGATGCTGCCATTTGTGCGGCTAAAGATTTTGCCCTTGCACCTTTGCTGGCCAAGCATGGTGAGCCGATCGGCTACGGTGGTGCCGTGCAGGATTTAATTGTAGTGGCCATGGGCAAGCTTGGGGCGCAAGAGCTTAACCTTTCAAGTGATATTGATCTTATTTTTGCCTTTGATGAACAGGGCGAAACCAATGGTCGCAAATGTATTGATGTACAGCAGTTCTGCATTCTGTGGGGACAGAAACTGATTTATCTGCTTGATCATATTACCGCAGACGGCTTTGTGTTCCGTGTCGATATGCGCCTGCGTCCCTGGGGGGATGGTTCAGCTTTGGCGATTAGCCATGTGGCCCTGGAAAAATATTTAAGCCAGCATGGCCGTGAATGGGAACGTTATGCCTGGATTAAAGCCCGCATTGTGACGGGTGGAAAAGAAGGGGATGAGTTGTTGGAAATGACCCGTCCTTTTGTATTTCGTAAATATGTCGATTACACCGCCTTTGAAGCCATGCGTGAAATGAAGGCCATGATTGAACGCGAAGTGCAGCGCCGCAATATTGAAGATGATATCAAGCTCGGTGCAGGCGGTATCCGTGAAGTCGAATTCATCGTTCAAGTCTTTCAATTGATTTATGGGGGCTCAAAACTTGAACTGCAGGACCGCCAATGTCTGGTCAGCCTGCATCATCTGGGAGAATTCGGGCTTCTAGAGCAAAATGCCGTACTTGAACTGGAAGATGCCTATTTGTTCCTGCGCCGCATTGAACATGCCATTCAGGCTTTAAATGATCAGCAAACCCAATCTTTACCGGTTGAGCCTGATTTAAGAAATCGCATGATTGAAACGCTGGGTTTTGACAGTTGGGAGCAATTTTTAGAAGTACTGAATCAAAAGCGCGCCAAGGTCATCCACCAGTTTGAGCATTTAATTAAAGAAAAAGAGCCTGATCCGCTGGTGGAAAGTTTTACCCAGCTAGAAAAACAGCTGAATGAGGTGCTGGATGAAGACGCCAAAAATCTGGTACATGAGTTCTGGTATGGGCATGCGCTAAAAAAATTGCCAGCCAAGGCGGTACAGCGTTTAAAGACTTTTTGGCCACACCTGATTGAAGCGATTTTGCAGTCTGATAAACCGCAAGTGGCGCTGTTGCGCTTGATGCCTTTGGTCGAATCGGTCCTGCGCCGTACCGTATATCTGGTGATGCTGATTGAAAGCAAAGGTGCGCTGCAGCGTCTGGTGAAGATGGCCACGGTGAGTCCATGGATTTGCGAGGAGCTGACCCATTATCCGGTACTGCTGGATGAGTTTCTGTCGATGGATTTTGAATTGCCGAAACGTCAGGATCTGGAAGACTCACTGCGTCAGCAACTGTTACGCATCGAGATTGATCAGGTGGAAGATCAGATGCGCGTGCTGCGTTTATTCAAGAAATCCAATGTGTTGGCTGTGGCGGCCAGTGATGTTCTGGCGGAAAGTCCACTGATGAAAGTCTCCGATGCCTTAACCGATATTGCAGAAGTTTCAGTGAATGCCACGCTCAATCTGGCTTATCAGATTGTGGCGAAAAAGCATGGTTTTCCCTTGGATGCCGAAGGTCAGCGCTGTACGCTGGATCATACTGCTTTTACCGTGATTGGTTATGGGAAAGTGGGCGGAATTGAACTGGGTTATGGTTCAGATCTGGATCTGGTCTTTATTCACTATATCAGTGAACAGGGCGATACCGATGGGATCAAACAGATTAGCGGTTTTGAGTTTGCCATGCGCGTGGCACAGAAATTCATGTCGCTGATGACCACCCAAACCCTAGATGGGCGCGTCTATGAAATTGATACCCGCTTACGTCCATCGGGTGAGGCGGGACTTTTGGTGACTAGCCTGAAAGCCTTTGAACAATATCAATTAAAAAGTGCGTGGGTGTGGGAACATCAGGCTCTGGTCCGGGCTAGATCCATTGCAGGTGAAGTTTCACTGCGAGAAAAATTTGAAGATTTACGCTGCCGTATTTTGACTCAACCGCGGGATGAGGCGAATGTTCGTGCAGAAGTGCTGAAAATGCGCCAGAAGATGAAAGATCATCTGGGTTCTTCCAAAGAGCAGCAAAAAGATGGGATTTTTCATTTAAAACAGGATGCAGGTGGTATCGTTGATATCGAATTTATGGCACAGTATGCGGTATTAGCATGGAGTGGGTCGAATCCTGATCTCGCCCATTACTCCGACAACGTACGAATCCTTGAGGATGCCGCAAAAACGGATCGCTTATCCAGCGCCGATGCGACAGCATTGATTCAAGCTTATCTCCGTGAACGAGCCGAGAGCCACCGTTTAGCCCTTGCAAATCAATCCATGCAAGTTGCAGCTGACGACTGGTACGATACCCGAGAGGTCGTTTGCAAGTTATGGCAAAGATTAATTGATCCAACTGCTACTTTTGCGTTGGATAGAAATGACTGTGTATAAAAATTTGGAGTGTGTGCCATGAATTTGGCTGATCGTGATGGTTTTATCTGGCAAGATGGACAAATGGTTGACTGGCGTGAGGCGAAAATCCACGTCCTAACTCATACATTGCACTACAGTATGGGTGTCTTTGAGGGTGTCCGTGCTTATGAAACACCAAATGGTACCGCGATTTTCCGTCTCCAAGATCATACAAAACGTTTGCTTAACTCTGCAAAAATCTATCAAATGAAAGTTCCATTTGATCAGGCAGCACTTGAGCAGGCTCAAATTGATGTAGTACGTGAAAATAAATTAGCTTCATGCTATTTGCGCCCAATTATCTTTATCGGTTCGGAAAAACTCGGTATTGCTGCAACCAATAATACCATTCATGCCACTGTAGCGGCATGGGGCTGGGGTGCTTACCTGGGTGAAGAAGCAATGGCGAAAGGCATTCGTGTGAAAACTTCATCCTTCACCCATCACCATCCAAACGTGACCATGTGTAAGGCAAAAGCGTCTGGTAACTATACCTTGTCTATTCTTGCGCATCAGGAAGTGGCACATTCAGGTTATGACGAAGCGATGCTGATGGACCCGCAAGGTTATGTATGTCAGGGTTCTGGCGAAAACGTATTCCTGGTGAAAGATGGCGTATTGCATACCCCTGATATCGCTGGCGGCGCTTTAGACGGTATTACCCGTCAAACCATCATTACCATTGCCAAAGACTTGGGTTATGAAGTGGTTGAACGCCGTATTACACGTGACGAATTCTATATTGGTGATGAGGCCTTCTTCACCGGTACTGCCGCTGAAGTGACGCCTATCCGTGAATATGATGACCGTATCATTGGTGAAGGCTGTCGTGGTCCAATTACGACAAAAATCCAGAAAGCGTTCTTTGATGCAGTTCAGGGTAAAGATCCTAAATATGCACACTGGTTAACTTACGTAAAATAAGTTGATCGGTTAAGATGAGAAGGCGGAACGAAAGTTTCGCCTTTTTTTGTATTTAATAGATATTGTACAGGTGTTGAATGGCATTTGAGTCGGCTATGCGTAGATTTAAACTACGCATGAAAAAAAGAATGTATAAACTCAATAAAAAGCGCTGGCTTGCTGAAAATCAGTTAGATTTGCAATATTTTGAAGAAAAATTGCTGTATTCAATGCCGGAAACTTTACAGCTGGTTGCGCAAGGTAAATCACTGGCGCGTTTTGGAGATGGTGAAATTACCTTAATGGATGGAGATGATATTGATTTTCAGAAAAGTAGTCCTGAACTTGCCTTAGAATTGGAAAATATCCTAAAAAACCAAGATGAAAAACTGTTGGTATGTTTGCCAACAATACTGACAGCTTGCGACGATGATGAAGCCAATTGGTGGTTAAAATTTTGGTATGTACGCTGGAAAGACTTAAAACAAAAGCTGAGCTTTGAACATTCATACGGACACTCTATGGTGACACGTCCTGATTTTTTCATCATGTATCCCGAACAGGCAGTACAGGCATGGAAATCAATTTGGCAGAATCGTAAAATTGTTTTGATTACAGGTGAGGGTTCTAAACTGAATTTAGAACATATGCTGTTTGATAATGTTTCCACCCGTCAAATAATTTATTCGAAAGCGATGAATGCTTATGCTGATGCAGAGCGGATTATTGCAGAGGTGCAAAATACTGCTGGGCAAAACTGTTTGATTTTGATTGCTTTAGGCCCTACTGGAACGGTTTTAGCCAAACGTTTTTCCGATCTTGGCTATCAAGCATTGGATATTGGTCACATCACTAGTTCATACGATGCTGCTTTTCAGCAGAAAGCAGGCTGATTGCCAGCCATTCAAGCAGCACTTGTGAGGATTTTTCTCTATGCATATTGTCTACGTCAGTGATGGTAAAGCGGGACACCGTTCGCAAGCAGTCGGTTTATATAAAGCTATGCAACGCATAAGCAATATCGAAGTGACCTTTCAGGAAATCTCCATTCAGCAATTGCCAGTTTTCATGCTGTTAAAAGGCATGTTGAGCCGTCAATTGGCACTGTTTGAAAAAAAGCCGGATTATATTTTTGGCGTGGGCAGTCATACCCAATCACGGGTTTTGCTGCTGGGAAAAGTATATCCGCAGGCGAAAACGGTTATTTTAATGAAACCGAATTTTCCGTTTGCCTGGTTTGACCATGCCATCATTCCTGAACATGATGGCGTACCTGAATCCACGCATGTCATTACCACCCAAGGCGCTTTAAACCCGATTGTCAATGAACAGCGCCATCAAGCCAATCGGACCTTGGTTGCTTTAGGTGGCTCATCCAAACGTCATCAGTGGAATGAGAAGAAGGTACTAGAGGCGATTCAGAATATTGTGCAGCACCATCCACAAGCTGAAATTATTTTAACCACTTCACGTCGTACCCCCAAAGAATTTCTTGGACATTTATCAGCTCAGCCTTATGCAAGCCAGCTACAGATTTTTCCGGTGGAAGACACGCCGCAAGGCTGGATCTTTGAACAGATGCAACAAGCAGAAGCAGTTTGGGTCACGGAAGACAGTGTTTCCATGATTTTCGAGGCTTTAACAGCCGGTTGTAAGGTAGGGATAATTACGATAGACCGTTTGAAATCTGATAGAATTACCACGTTGTTGGATCAGCTTTTATCGACATCGTCAGATAAACCACATCACAATCTATTGAATTTAAAACTGAATGAAGCAACCCGAGTTGCTGATATATTATTGAAAACATAGAGTTGTTTCTTCATGAAAATTTTACATATTGCGAATTTTGGCTTTAATAAACAAGGCGCGCATTTTTACTGTACAGACCGCAAAATTTCAGCGGGATTAATTGAAAATGGTCATTTTGTTTATGATTTCAGTTTTCGCGATATGGCGCGTATGGGGACAGTGTTCAAAACCAAAAAACTCGGTGCGAACTGGGCCAATAAAGAAATTCTAAAAATTGTGGATAATATTGAACCGGACCTGGTTTTGGTGGGACATAGTGACTTGATGAGTCCAAATGTGCTCAAAGAAATCAAGCAGCGTTATCCTCAAACCAAAATAGCTTTCTGGTATGTTGACCCCCTGTATCTGGAACAGAAACTCAGTTTTGTACGTGAATTTTCACCCTATCTAGATGCCATTTTCTGCACCACGGGTGGTGAGTATCTGAAAAAACTCAAGCAGCCGCATTTAAAAGTGGTTTATATGCCCAATGTGGGACATCGTAATGTAGAACAATTAAAACAGTTTGAATCAAGCAATATTGATAAGGAATTTATTTTCTGTGGCGTGGTGTATAAAGAGCCGGAACGTGAAAAATTCCTTAAAGATTTGGCTGACACTTTAAAGAATAATCATATTCAATATCAGTATTATGGCTGTTTTGAACAGCCGGGCGTGTATGGGAAAGGCTATTACAAAGTATTGTCTGAATCGCGTATGGGACTGAACTATTCACGTAAAAATGATGTCACGCTCTATAGTTCGGACCGGATTGTGCAGCTCACAGGCAATGGTTTGTTAACATTTAGCCCCCGAATTCCGGGCTTCGACAAACTTTATACTGATCAAGAAATCGTTTACTTTGATGACCAGTTTGATCTGGCTGAAAAAATCAAGTTTTATGCAGAGCATCCTGCTCAGGCAAAACGTATAGCGGAAGCGGGTTGGCAAAAAACACGCAATAGTTTTAATGCGCAACGAATTACCCAGTTTATGCTGGAAGTGACTTTTGATCAGCCTTTGACTGAAGCTTATGAATGGTCGCATGAGGTATATGCATAATGTGGCTACTGTATGTGGTTTTGGGTCTCGTTGCCTTTGCGGCAGTTTTATATCTATTGGGAAATTATACCTTTTGGTTGCCATTTCGTCGTGCCAGTTTGCCAAGAATAGTCATGCTGCACCAGGTGACGCCACATGCAGAAGCTTCAGGCATGAATATGCCACCGGCCAAGTTTGAGCAACTGCTGCAATATCTAACAAAAAAGCAGTCTACCTTCTGTTTTGTTTCGGAACTGGACCAGTTTCAAGGGCAAAAGAATATCGTGGCATTATCCTTTGATGATGGTTTTTTAGATAATTATCAATATGCCTATCCTTTGCTGAAAAAATACCATGCTAAGGCGACCATTTTCCTGGCGACACAAATTGAAGGCATTGAAAAGCTCAGTCCAGAACAGATTCGAGAAATGTCTGATTCGGGTGTTATCGAGTTTGGTGCGCATACACAGCATCATGTCAATTTGCTGAAACTGTCCGATGAACAAGCTTTTGCAGAAATGCAGGCTTCCAAACAGGATGTCGAAAAGCTGGTGGGGCGCTGTCCAAGTTTTGCTTATCCCTTTGGCCGTTTTAATGAAAAGCATCAGCAAATGGCCAAAGAAATTGGCTTTAAAAATGCAGTATCTACCCGTAAAAAAATCGAAGCCTATACCGCAGAAAATCAATTTAATATTCCTCGTGTCAGCACACACGGGGCCATGAATGCCTTGCAAATGCGTATTGCCTTAGCCAAAGGACGTTATAAATTATGAGTATTCCATGTAGTGTTTATATCGTCACTTTAAATTGCGGCGCATGGCTTGAAGCTACTTTAAACAGTGTGCGTGATTTTGCTGAAGTGATTATTCTGGATTCGGGCAGTACCGATACTACTTATGCTATTGCCCAGTCATTTCCTAATGTGCGTATTTCGCACCAAGACTGGCAGGGTTATGCCGGACAAAAAAGCCTGGCTCTGGCACAGTGTCAATATGATTGGGTGCTGAACCTGGATGGCGATGAAGTTTTGTCACCCGAGTTGAAAAAAGAAATTGAACAGTCCATTCAGGCCAGTCAGATTGATGCCTTAATTACACCTATTAATGATGTCTTCTTGGGCGTGCCGAACAGCAAGCACACGAAAAAGCATGCCAAAGTGCGCTTTTTTCGCAAAAGCAAAGGACATTACGACCTGGAAAATAAAGTCCATGAAAATGTGATTGTGGATGGTCAGAGCGTGCGTGCTGAAGGCGATATTTACCACTATGGCGAATCTAGCATCTTCGTTAAAGTGGAAAAAAACAACCAGTATTCCAATTTGAAAGCTGCTGAAAAATTTCAAAAAGGCAAAAAGCCAAGCTTGTTAAAATTGAGTCTGGTCATGCCTGTGACCTTCTTAAAATCCTATTTTATCCGCCGTAGTTGCCTGAATGGCTGGCGCGGTTTTGTGAATAGCATGATCAATGCATTTTATGCTTTTTTGAAAGAAGCCAAGCTGTTTGAACAGTATCAAAATGCGTCCAAGAATAAACAGGACAAGACATGAAGATTGTTCAGGTTCTGGCGACCAGTGGCGGTGTGGGTGGCCTAGAACAGCATACGTTTAACCTGGCCAATGAAATGTCATTGCAGCATGAAGTGCATATGATTGCGCATCCGTGTTATGCAGAAAAGTTTAATGAGCATGTGCATTTTCATCCGCTAGATTTTGCCCGTAGCCGCTGGAATATTTTCCTGCTCTGGCAGTTGAAAAGCTTAATCAATCAAATTCAGCCGGACATTGTGCATGCCCAGGCAGGCAAGGCGGCTGAACTGGTTTCTAAAATTAAGAGCTGGCTGAAACCAGTCAAAGTGGTAACGACGGTTCACGGTACGAAAAAGAATAAATCTGCTTATCTGGTGGGAGATGCAGTGATTGCAGTCAGCAAAGCACTGACCAAAGGCATTCCTGCAGAAAAAGCGCATATTGTTTATAATGGCGTATATGTGCAGCCCAGCCTGACAGATGCACAAAAGCAGGCATTAAAAACAGACATTGATCAGCAGTTTCCTGGCTTGAATGCGGGTAAAAAAAATGTGATGTGCATTGGCCGTTTAGAACCCGTCAAAAATATTGCATTATTGATTCAGGCCATGCAGGATGTAGATGCCAACGTGTATATCGTTGGCGATGGTTCATTACGGCAGACACTTGAACAGCAAGTTATAGACTTGAATATGCAAAACCGGGTTGCATTTTTAGGCTTTCGAACCGATGCACGTGACCTGGTGCAGTTGGCCGATGTCGTGGTGCTTTCATCCGACCGGGAAGGTTTCCCCTTGGTCATGGTAGAAGCCTTGCAAGCAGATAAAGCCATGGCTGCAACGAAGGTCAATGGGGTAATTGAATGGTTGCCTGAAGCCTATCTGGCTGACATTGGCGACGTACAGGGATTACAACAGGCCATTCAAAATGCGTTAAATGCACATGCCCAACATGATTTTCAGCCTTTATTTGCCAAAGCCAAAGCAGAATTGACGGTGGCTGCAATGACACAGCAAACGCTCAATATTTATGAGCATTTGCTGAAGGCTTGATTATTGTTTAGCGGATAAACGAATGGCATCCAGGACCACAAAGTTATTTTCGACATTAATGGTGTGGCAGCCATCATCCTCGCTCTTCCAGTCTGGCAAAACCACTTCTAAAAGTTGCTCTTGATAAACCGTCGGGCTCAGTTGAATAATTTCTTTCAGTTCAATGTTGCCACCATAGCGTTTGAGCGAATCCTGGCTTGGGCGAACCAGTTTGGCGTTGTAAATAAAAGGCTTGCCTGCCATGCGAAACTGTTGCTGGCCTTTGCACACCGGGTTTTGCGGGTGTTCTTGCCAGTCTGGGTTGAGAATATTTTCGGTAAAGAACAGGTCTAAACGGTCCCCAAACTTTTTACAGTTTCTGCGTGTTGAGGTAAACAGGTACCACATGCCTTCATGGTAAAAAGGTGTGCTATCGACGGCATCAATCCCTTCTAAAATATTGGAATGTTTTTCCCATTTCAAAGGAAACTCGGTACATTTCCACAGTTCGATGGTTTTATTGGCACTGGTTTCAGGAATCATATACCAGTCATTTTCGACCTTAAATACGCATGGATAAGACAGGTGATAATCCAGTTTTAAAATGGTCTGTGGTTCTGTATAGCATCCATCTTTGAAAATTTCCAATACGGATAGAAAACCAACAGGATGGATATCATTCACTTCTTCAAAGAAGATATAATGACGATTATTTTCCTGTACATAAAAACAGTCTGCAAAGGTGAATTTTTCAGGTGAATGGATTTCAAATAAACCATGTAACTGCTCTTGGCTTTTTAAGGGTTGATCAAGCCAGCCAAAGCGCATGTACCAATGAGAATCAAACTTTTTGAGTTGTTGGTTTTGTTGAAATTTATACCATTTTTTTAATATTGTACGCATCATCAAAGCAAGAGAATATATAAGACTATCTATCCAATTCTACATTAGATATCATTCAATGAGTGCGAAAAGGTAGGCTGCAATGAAAATTTTTGTCATAAGTATTGAAGATGAAAAATCACCCCGGTTAAAGAAATTTTTAGCTCAAGATTTTTTTGAAAAGGGTCAAGTACGTGTGACTAAAATTGGGATTAAGGGCGGGGATCTTTCTGCAAAAGAATATTTTGAGTTGGGTGTTAAAGGTCGATCTAAACCTCTTTCACCGAGTATGGTGGGCTGTACCCTTTCACATTTAGCAGCATTAAAAGAATTTTTAACAACAGATGATCAATATGCTTTAGTAATGGAAGATGATGCTATTCTTCCGTATGATTTAACGATTGAAAAATTATCAGCAGAATTAACTTCGCTGAACTTACCTAAAAATACTTTGTTCAGTATAGGGGGCATTCGTATGAAAGAATGTCAAAAAGTTCGCGGAGATATTTTAGATCAAGAGTTTTTATCTCAGAAAATTTTAAAAGTATCGCCAGATTTTTATCAGCGAATTTGTTATGCTGTTGCCTATATTGTTGATCGGGAAATTGCACAGACATTGATTGATTATCATCGTCCTTTACGAGCTGCAGATGACTGGCGATATTTAACTGATTTCAATGAATCAGCCTCAATTTGGATGACAGCAATTGTCGATCACCCAATCATTACTGCAGGGGAGCAGAACTCACAGCTTAGCTCAATTGAACAGGAAAGGGTAAGGATGAACAGCTCGGATGTGTTGGTAAGTCGTTATGGAACTAGTCTAAGATATAATTTATTAAAATTTTTCTATAAAAAATACCCTAAATAAAATTTGTAAATAAATGAAAAAGTATTTAATTAGTATTGAAACTGTTGATAGCCAGCGTTTAAATAATCTTTTTGAACAAAGTATTTTTAAAAGCTATAAAGATGAATTTACAAAAGTAGGAGTACGCGGAATTGATTTACCAATATTAGAATATTACAAGATGGGTGTTGCAAGGCAAATAGAACCTTTAAGTCCTGGCGAGCTTGGATGTACTTTATCACATGTTAAATCCTTGAGAGATTTTATAAATTCGAACGAAAAATATGCATTGATAATTGAAGATGACATAATTCAAATAAATCATTTTGATTTGAATTCTTTGGAAGAACAGATAGAAAAACTAAATCTATCCGAATGCTTCTTATTCAGTCTTTGTGGTATTCAATTGAAAATAAACAATCAAGTTAGAGGGATTAAATTAGAAAAATTAATATGTGGAAAACACATTTTGAAATTGCATCCTTATTATATCTCAAAATTTTCATATGCTTGCGCTTATATTGTTGATAAGTCAATGGCAAAGTTATTAGTTGATTATCATGAAATTCCTCATATCTATGATCACTGGGGAGGGTTAAGGTATTTAAGTAAAAATTATAATTTTTATGCAACACATTTATTTGAGCATCCAGAAATAACCGGAAATTATTTGTATCAAAGCTCTTTAGAGTCTGAACGATTGTTTAAAGGTTTTAAACCAAAATTTAAAAAGAATAAATTAAATAAATTTCTTGATTCATTAATAAAATTTATATTAAAAAAAACTAATTCTACATATTATTAAGTAGTTAGTAATGAATTAAATTTAATGTTTTATAAAGTAAAAGTAGTTGCAAAAAACTGATCAAAATTAGAAAATTGATTGGTTTTTAAAATTTAATCAAGGTTCAGTTTTCCGCTTTTTAATAGCTTTCAAGATCATATAAATCAAGCCAACAAAAATTACGAAAGCACCAGCAATGCTACTTACGCAAAAATATAGAATACGCTCTTTGGCGAGCGCAAAAAAAATTATTCGCCAAAATGTACCGCATGAAAAGCTATTTTACGATAGAAAATGCAATCAACATAATACCACGATTACGAACAGCGGGATGCATAGTCATAGCTTGCTTAACTCAATCCTAGAATGTTATTAGTGATTACTAATCTCAATTTATTCCATTATAGTGGTCTAATCATCTAATTTAATGTAAAGAGAAATACACGTTTAAATTTTATAAGGATTGACGTTTCCATAACAGTTTCTAAACCGTTTATAAGACCAAACATATTGCTCAGGCGCAACATTAATCATGCTTTCAAGATTTTGATTAAGGCTATCAACTGAAGTCTGTAAATCATTCGACAAGATGTCATCTGTCAAAACTGAACAGTGGACACTGAAACCGGAAATTTCATCCCGTATACAACTAAGCCCAATGATATTGCATTGAGTTTTATTGGCCAGTTTTGACACCAGTGTCGTCGATAAGGTATTTTGCCTAAAGAAGTTTGAATAGATACCACCGGATGCTTTAGGAAGATGATCTGGCAAAATGACTGTCAGTCCACCTTGCTTGAGGTGCTTAAAGATTGCACGCACACCATTTTCATCTGTCGGGACGAGAGTTGCATTTAATCGTTGTCTTGCTTCCCACATAAAACGATTCACAGCTTTGTTTTTGTTGGGTTTATACATAATCATGGGAGAAGTATGCAGATTCAGCCATGCATTTAAAAGTTCCCAACAGCCAAAATGGGCAACCACCACAATTACGCCTTTGCTATTGGCTAAGGCTTGAGTAAGGTGCTGTTCACCATAAATATTTTTTAGCTGATTCAAACTATATTCAGGCGACATACCCCAGCATTTAATGGATTCCACATAAGTCATACATTGGCTAATTAAGCTTTTTCTGATCAGAGTTTTTTGTTGTGATGCGTTCAATTCTGGATAAGCCAATTGTAGATTGATCCGCGTAATCCGCTTCATAGAGGAATTATGACTATTAAGGAGAAGGGCGATCCAAAAAGCAATGAATTGCAAAACCGAAAGTGGCAGCAGGGCAACAACTTTAAATAGAAAATACATGACAGAGCAACTCTAAAAAACCAAAAATAGAGAATGAAAAGAAAATTTTGGAAAGAGTTTTATCGCATCAATGATGTTGCGCCGTTTCTAAACTACAGAGTAGGAGTTAAAAGTCTTGAGAACAAAATAAAGAAAACACAAATTACAGAAACCACTGAAGTTCATGGTGGTATTCAGTGGATTAATAAAATAAGTTATTGAGGTTTATCGGCATTGCCTTTTAAAACCATATAAATCAAGCCGACAAAAATAAGCAAGGCCCCACCTAGACTACTTACACAAAAATAAAGAATGCGTTCATTGGTATCCATGTTAAATAAGCCATTGGCCAGGATATAACGCATAAATAGCCACTGCACAACAGAAAACACAATCAACATAATGCCACGATTACGAACAGCGGGACGCATAGCCATAGCTTGCTTAACTCAATAATAGAAAAACAGCATTATTATGCCATTACCAGAAACCAATCTCAATTTAATAAAAAACCCTGCCTGAGCAGGGTTTTGGTCACTGTACTAGAAAAACATTAAACTTCTTGTTTAGTTTCAGCTTTTGGTTTTTCACGTAAGCGAATACCCAAATCACGTAATTGATTGCCTTCAACTGGAGCAGGAGCTTGAGTCAACGGACATTCAGCTGTCTTGGTTTTCGGGAATGCAATCACGTCACGGATTGAAGATGAACCTGTCATCAGCATGACAAGACGGTCCAGGCCGAATGCCAAACCACCGTGCGGAGGTGCACCGAATTTCAAAGCATTGAGCAAGAAGCTGAATTTCTCTTCGGCTTCTTCTTCAGAAATGCCAAGCGCTTCAAAGATCGCTTTTTGCATCTCGAGCGTATAGATACGAAGTGAACCGCCACCAATTTCGGTACCGTTCAATACCATATCATAAGCCACAGACAATGCTTGACCTGGATTGTTCTTCACTTCTTCTACACTTGATTTTGGCAGTGTGAACGGGTGGTGAACAGAAGTCCATTTGCCATCATCAGTTTCTTCGAACATCGGGAAGTCAACAACCCAAAGCGGAGCCCACTCACAAGTCGCCATGTTCATGTCATGACCGATCTTGATACGTAAAGCGCCCATTGCATCATTTACAACTTTGGCTTTGTCCGCACCGAAGAACACGATATCGCCATTTTCAGCACCAACACGTTTCAACAGATCCAGCACGATTGGCTCGATAAATTTCACGATTGGAGATTGAAGACCTTCAATGCCTTTTTCAAGTTCGTTGACTTTAATGTAAGCCAAGCCTTTGGCACCGTAGATACCCACGAATTTCGTGTATTCGTCGATCTGGCTACGTGGAAGAGAACCTGCACCCGGTACGCGAAGCGCAACAATACGGCCTTTAGGGTCTTTAGCAGGACCTGCGAATACTTTGAACTCAACGTCTTGCATCATGTCTGCAACGTCAACCAGTTTCAAAGGAATACGCAAGTCCGGTTTGTCAGATGCGTAATCACGCATTGCATCTGCATAGGTCATGCGCTGGAATTTGTCGAATTTTACGTCCAGAAGTTCATCGAACATCTTGACCGTTAAACGTTCCATCAAATCCATGATGTCATCGTCACTCATGAACGATGTTTCAACGTCGATCTGGGTGAATTCAGGCTGACGGTCTGCACGTAAGTCTTCATCACGGAAACATTTCGCAATTTGATAGTAACGATCAATACCACCCACCATCAACAACTGCTTGAATAGCTGTGGAGATTGTGGAAGTGCGTAGAAGCTACCGTTAGAAACACGACTTGGAACTAAATAGTCACGTGCACCTTCAGGTGTCGCACGGGTCAAGATCGGCGTTTCAACGTCCAGGAAACCATTTTCTTCGAAGTAGTTACGAATCAGGTTTGTCAATTTAGAACGGAAACGCAGGCGATCTAACATTTCTGGACGGCGAATATCTAGAAAGCGATATTTCAAACGGATTTCTTCAGAAATGTTGGTGTTTTCGTCATTCAATGGGAAAGGAGGAGTTTCTGAAGTAGCAAGAACTTCGATGTCTTTTGCTAAAACTTCGATTTGACCACTCACCATGTTGGCATTTTCTGTGCCTTCATAACGGCGACGTACACGACCTGTGATTTTTAATACGAATTCAGAACGTGCCTTGTCAGCAGTTGAGAATGCTTCCGGGGTATCTGGATCGATCACCACCTGAACCAGACCGTCACGGTCACGCATGTCCAGGAAGATAACACCACCGTGGTCACGGCGACGGTGAACCCAACCGCATAATGTTACGGTTTGGTCAATTTGGGCTTCAGTTAATGAGCCACAGTAATGAGTTCGCATCATAGCGTAAAAAATCCAACTATATGGGTTAAGGTCAGCGTATACGTAAACAGCGTACCGCTTTTTTCGAGTGTTGAATTATGCCTCTTTATCAATTTCCTCACAAGGATTCACATTGTTAAATTCTCCCCCACTTACTTTCTGCAAACGATTTGAGGATTCATGTTGGAGATTTTTTAGGATTAGAGACATTAAAGTAAATATTACAAGATAATAAAGTATAGTTTGACGTGGAGCATAAAAATAAAAGTCAGTTAAGCCACAGATAATGATATAAACAATAAAAGAAATCCCTGCACAGCATAGAAGTCTTATCTCTTCATTGTTCGAATTTTTTCTGAGCGATTGTATAAAAAACTGAAGAGGAAGGAGCAGCAGAGTTAATAAAGCTAAAATTCCTAACAGTCCCTGTGTCGCTAGAATTTGAAAGAAAATATTATGGGCATGTATTGTACATTCTCCAATTTTTCCTTGTCGGTTTAATTCACATATATCTTCTTTAAACTGTACAATTCCGATTCCAGTAAGCGGGGCTTCTTTGAATTTTTCTAGAGAAAGTTCCCAAAGGGATAATCGAGTACCCACACTGGTATTATAATTCTGATTGTGTACAATATTATACTCATCTGATTTAAGTGCTTGTAGTCTCGTTTGTATTGGATTGTTAGGTATCATCAGGACTATTGCTATTAATAGTAAACTTACACCAAAAATTGTTAGAATTTTTAAAAAATTTTTCTTGTAAAAAATAATAAAAACTATAAGAAATATAATTGGTATACCTAGCCATGCACCTCTCGTACCATGAAGACAAATTAATAAAATATTAATCAAGCTTAAAAATATAAAAATATACGCTGTTTTATTTTTTTTATAGAATCCATAACAGAATGTTAATAAACTGATAGCGATTAAAGAATAATCATAAAGAATGACAGGATTAAGTTCTTTGGCAATTAAATCTCTATCGAAATGAGAACTTAAATTTATATAAATATTAAATGGAATTGATATTAGTACAGTGATATTAATTATTTTAAAGAAAACTTCACTGCAGAATTTTGTATTTAAGATTAGGGCCGGTAAAAAAAGAAAAAATAGTGTGTATATAAATTGGAATTTATATAGCTCAGAGGTGTGCGAAAACCATGCTAATTGGTTGCTGGGAATAATATTTTTATTTATTATAATTTCATTTAAGCTAATAAATAAAAATGGGGTAATTGTAATTAAAATAAAATATAGGTTGGTGTGAATTTTAATTTTTTTTGTAAAAAAAAATAAGATTGCTAAAAATGCAAAAAATTTAAGTAAAGATCTGTCAGAACCATCATTTATTGTTAAATTAAAGAAAAAAATTACATAAATAGCTGTAGTGAAAAAATATATAAAATTTTCAGAATCAAAAAATTTAGAGTGAAACATCGTATGATTTTAGTTAAAAAAAAATATTTTAACTGTTTTCTAATCTAATTCAATCATTTGTTTTTTTATTTGGATTTTTAATAAAAATTTATTTAATTCAATTAGTTGTTTTTTATTTTGGAATACAGGGTAGAGCATGATTTAGCTTATGATAAATGAGGTATGGTTGTGCTAAAAAGTACTGCAAGTACAATACCTATAAAGAATTTAATAGTGGAGTAAAAATTTTAAATGCCTAAATCATATTGGATTACGGGGAAAGTAAATAAATTTTTGATATAGACGATACTGTAGACTGTAAAAACTAGTCTAATCTATAAGGTTGGATGGTCAGTGAGCTCCCATAAATGTTGGATATTAGAATTTTCCTAAGTAGATAATCGCTATAAATCTGTAGCATTGTACCAATCACAACTACCACAAGAGATAAAGTAAAAAGCATCTATTTAAAAGCGTACCTTGTTCCAACGTATGATTCACCTCATCAATATGCATCAACTGGCACTCCATGCTTTACATCGCACCTTAATAAAAGTGCAACAGAGCCAATATTTATGGATTGAGTCAACCACACTACCTGTCTGTAAAAATCAATGGATTCAACGCCATAGATCATTAACCAACATCGTATCTCGAGGTAACAGCTCAATGCACTGGTTTTTTGGTTGTAAGCTGCATGTCATCATGAGTCAGTCAGGCGAGATTGTCCGTACAGCTTTATCGAATGGGCATACAAAGTGGCTATTAACATGGTTGAATAGCTCGTTAATGGTTTACAAGCAAAACTCTATGCAGATCATGGCTATATCAGCCAAGACGTAAAAAATAGATTAAAGAATCAAGGTATTAATTTAATCACCTATCATTGAAAGAACATGAAGTCTGTTCAACTGTCTGTATCAGATAAATATCACTTAAAACAGTGTAATAAAATAGGAACGTTATTTAGCCTATTGAAAGGCAATACTATTTAGTGACGAGTAAAGCCCGGAGTATTTCAGGCTTCTTAAGTGGAATCTATGCTTCGTTATGTGCATACCAATTGAATCATCGAAATAAGCCTGCAATTCAAATTATGGAATTGTCGTTTTAAACAGAATTCAGCTTTTATTAGGAAAGCACTACAGTTTAGTCTAAGTATGTGGAAGAAATGTTTTATTGCAAAAAAAATGAAATGTTATATTATAACAATATTCAGAAATTGCAGCTTTGAGTCCGTTCCATGCTTCTTCATAAGAATTTAATTACACTTTCTATTTTTGCCGTCATTGCACCTGCTGTTTTTGCTGATGAAGAGCGTCAAACTCAACAACTCTCCACCATCAAATTGCAGGCACATCCCTTGGTACAGTCGGCTGCAGATTTTGCAGTTGCCGATCAAGTGATTGATCATAAAAAGCTTGCCGAAGGTGGTACGACTATTGGTGATGCTTTGGCAGGTGAGCTGGGGGTATCTTCAAACCAGTATGGTTCAGGTTCCAGCCGTCCGGTGATTCGTGGTCAGGACGGTCCACGAGTGAAAATCTTGCAACATGCCTCTGAAACGGCGGATGTCTCTACGCTTTCACCAGACCATGCCGTCATTGTTGATCCGATTCTGGCAAAACAGGTTGAGATTATTCGTGGACCATCGACCTTGCTGTATGGCACAGGAACAGTGGGTGGACTGGTCAATGTTACTGACCAGAAAATTCCGACTCAAATGCCTGAAAAAGGGTATGAAGGTCAGGTGGGCTTGCGTTACAACACGGGTAGCGATGAAAAATTAGCGAGTGCTGGTTTAACAGCGGGTATTGGTGAAAACTTTGCTTTACGTGTAGAAGGTTCGAAACGTAAAGCCAATGACTATTTTGCGCCGGATTATTTTCATGAACATGAAGGGGAATTAGAAAAAGAACGCCGAGTCGCGAATACTTTTGCTGAAAGCCAGGCCGTGAATATTGGTGGTTCATGGATTCATGATCGTGGCTTTGTCGGTTTATCCTATAGCAACCGACAGGATGAATATGGTCTGCCGGGGCATAGCCATGAATATCATGGTTGTGTACTGCATGGCGATCATTTTCACGGTTGTCCAGAGCCAGATCCAAATGCACCAGCACATGAAGAAGAACATGGCGGACCATGGGTAGATTTAAAATCTGAGCGTTATGAGGTGCGTACCGAGCTGGAACAGCCTTTTGCCGGTTTCGAGAAACTGCGTGCCCATGCCAGCTTTACCGATTATGAGCATGATGAACTTGAAGAAAGTGAAGTCATCAGTAACTTCAAGAGTAAAGGTTATGATGGCCGTTTGGAGCTGGTACATGTGCCTGTCGCTGGCTGGGAAGGCGTGATTGGAACGCAGTATAGTCAGCAAAAGATTGATCTTGCTGCGTCCGAGCATGACGAACATGAAGAGGGCGATGAAAATGATGCAGAGCATCATGTCCATGGTTCAAGTGTGGTGATGCCGAACACAAAAACTGAAAAATACAGTCTGTTTGCCTTGGAGCATAAGCAGCTGGGTGATGTACATGTGGAGCTAGGTGCGCGTGTTGAACATCAGAAAATTGCAGTAGAGTCTGAGCAAAAAGATTATTCAGGCACAGGTGTATCGGCTTCTGCAGCTGCAAACTGGGAATTTGCACCAAACTATAAACTGTCATTGGTGAGTTCACATCAGCAGCGTTTACCGCTCGCTCAGGAACTCTATGCAGATGGCATGCATTTTGCCACGAATACTTATGAAGTCGGTAATCCGGATCTGAATAAGGAACGCTCCAACAATCTGGAACTGGGCCTGCATTATGAAGGCGATAAACTCGACTATCACGTGCATATTTATCATAACTGGTTTAATGATTATATTTATGGGGCTACGGTTGCAGAACAAGGCAACTTACGTGGTATCAACTACACCCAAGACAAAGCCACATTCTATGGTACAGAAGCACAAGCCGGTTATCAGATCAATGACATGTATAAGCTCAGTGTGTTTGGCGACTATGTCCGCGGCAAAATTGACGGTGAAAATGCACCCCGTGTTCCGGCAGGCCGTCTAGGGAGCAAAGTGGATGCAAGTTTTGATGACCACTGGTCCGGTCTGGCTGAGTTTTACCATGTCTTTAAGCAAGACAAAATTGCCAGCTATGAACAGGAAACCAACGGCTACAACATGCTGAATCTGGGGCTGTCTTATGCGGGCCAGATGAAAGATCGTAATGATTACCGTGTCTACTTTAAAGCCAATAACCTGCTGGATGATCAAGTCTATTCACACGCTTCATTCCTGTCGAATATTCCGCAGGTGGGACGCAACTTTACTGTTGGTCTGGAATTCGATTTCTAGACAAAAGTGATCCCGGGAGGGGTTGATTCAAGCAGGTGAAACAGAAATCCTCTTGATAAATCAAGCAATAAAACCTAGTCTGATGACATTGGACTAGGTTTTTTGTTATGCGTATTTTTCAACGAATTCATCAGAAACTGAATTGGTCACGCCGTCGTTATGTCAGCGTGATCGTCGGTTTGCTGGCTTTGGGATATCTCTCATCGGCCATTTATCATACTTATAAACCTTTGCCTGAAGGCCTGAATTTTACCGGTAAGTTACGTCATGCCGAGGTGAAGTTTATTGCTGATCAAACCTATCTGGATGCAACTGGAAAACAGCAGCAAGACCATCATATTTTTAATGAAATGTTAAAGTTGATTGATGAAGCGCAAACCACCATTGTACTGGACATGTTCTTGTTCAATAGCGAAGTGGGCGAATCGACACGAGCGCATCAGACATTGGCACAACAACTTACGAATGCCTTGATTTTAAAACGCGGTGTGCAGCCAAATATTGAAATCAGGGTCATTACCGACCCGATTAATTCCGTCTATGGGGGGCTTGCACCCGAGCATTACCGTCAGTTACGCAATGCAGGCATTGACGTGATTGAAACGGATTTACGCCCACTGCGTGCATCCAATCCCTTATGGTCTGGCTTCTGGTATCTCTGTTGTCAGGATGCCGGCAATAATCCTGAAAAAGGCTGGCTCGCCAATCCGTTTGGTCAGCAGAAAATTACCCTGCGCAGTTATTTTAATTTGTTTAATTTTAGAGCCAATCACCGTAAAACCGTGGTGGTCGATACGGCTCAGGGCTGGAAAGCCTTGGTGACTTCAGCCAATCCGCATGATGGCAGTTCTCGTCATTCCAATGTGGCCTTGCTGGTAACGGGCAATACCGCCATTGATGTATTGAAGACCGAGCAAGCTGTGGGCCGGATGTCCAAAGCTGACATTCCAATGGTCATTATTGGTGAGTTTGAGGGGGATCGGTCTTTACCCCAGGTTCAGGTGCTGACTGAAAAAGCGATTTACGATGCAACACTCAAACTGATTGAAACGGCCAAGTCCAAAGAGCGGATTGATTTGGCCATGTTCTATTTGTCTGAACGGCATATTGTCAAAGCCTTGATTGCTGCACATGAGCGTGGGGTAAAAGTCCGTGTATTGCTCGATCCGAATAAGGACGCATTTGGGCGTAAGAAAAATGGGATTCCTAACCGGCAAGTGGCTTCTGAACTCAATGCTGCCGGTGTGCCGGTGCGTTGGTGTAATACTCAGGGTGAACAATGTCATAGCAAGATGATTACTAAATCAAATGCACAGCAATCTGAAATGATTTTGGGTTCAGCCAATTTTACTGTACGAAACATTAAAAACTATAATCTGGAAACCAATTTACGCGTGGTCGGTTCATTGCAAGCACCGGTGTTTACCGATGCTCAGGCTTATTTTGATACGGCTTGGTCGAATCTGGATGGTAAAAACATGAGTGTGGATTACAGTCAATACGCAGATGAATCGAAACTGAAATATGGAATTTACCGTTTTATGGAATGGAGCGGATTGTCGACGTTTTAAATAATCTCCCTAAGTCCCTCTTTGAAAAAGAGGGACTTTCCTCCCTTTATAAAGGGAGGTCAGGAGGGATTTTAGCGCATTACACACTTTTTTATTGTTGCGGATTAGGCGGCACCATCTGATCCAAATCTTTGTCAGAGATTTTATCCAGCTCTTTTATATCCGTTTTAATTTTCCACTGGCTTTCATCTTCAACCGGCTGCGGTAAACGTGCTTCTAGCCAGTCACAGACCACATCGGGCGGAAAATCGGGATGGTTGCACTGAATGACCCAGGCCAAAAAGTCTTTGGCTTCACCATTCATATAAGGTGGCGGAGAAACCGGTAAAAACTGTGTCGGTAAACGTTCATTCTTGGAAATGTAATTCAGTACATGACCCAGTTCCTGTACGGTTTGCCATGCCAGAGGATGTTCCACATTGATTTGAAATTTGAACCACCAGGCATGTTGACCATCGGAACCATAGGCATTAATTAAAGATTCTTGAATACTTGGAACCTTGCAAAAGAATTGATGTAGGCGGTCAAAACTTAAATCAGACACTCTGTTTGATCCCATAATAAAAAACGGCATTTTAGCATACTCATCATTTGAGCCGGGATGTGTCTGCAGAGAAAATCCGTGAAATATTTCATTTACAAAACTTTGCATTTGCCGTTTTTTTATTCATTTTTTATCCTAGACTAGGGATTAAAATAAGCTTTATAAAGTAGGTGGGGTGGCTCTTATGAAATTGGCAGTTCTTTGTGCTTTGAGTGGTATCATGCTCTTGGGGGCTTCTGCAACAACGCAGGCGGAAAATCGCTGGTCAAATTATCGCGGGGTAGATACCACCCGGTATCAACATCGTCCTCATTATCCGCAAAATCATTATCCACAAAACAGTTATCCTCAGCATAACTATCCACAGCACTATCCGAATTATCCGCAACGTCCAGCGCATCACCAGCATTATCCGGTTATTCAGAATGGCATCAGCATTCAATATCAGGCACCTACCACCATCACGCAAAATTCACAAAGCTATAGCTGGGTTAATGGAGATCCCAACACTTCAAGGATTGAAAGTTCGCGTTATACCTTTATCAGCGATTGGCAGCGTTTAGGTTTACCTGCACCACCGAATGGTACTTATTGGATTTTTGAAAATGGGCGTTATGTGCTGGTGCCGAATCGTTAAAGATTCATTTTAAATGATTAAATCTCCCCAAACCCCTCTTTAAAAAGAGGGGCTTTTAACATATTAAGCTAATTCATCATCTTGTGGTCGAGGGGTTTTGTCTACAGGTAGCGTTTTTTCTGAATGTTTGTCACGAATGACAGATGGATAAGTCCAGGAAGAGAAACGCACCACCAAAATCGCAAATGCCAGGATTAGGATTGAACCGGTAATAATCACCAGATCCATATCGGCTTTATGGTCATGCTGGATATCTGAAATAAGTAAACGGGTCAGGGCAGTAATGGCAATATAAATTAAAAAACGCACTGGCATATGATTGGTTTTGAAGTAAATACCGACCATGGCACCCAGTTCAAGATAAATAAACAGCAGCAGAATATCGTCAATGGTCGCAAACTGTTTAATGGTTAAAATTTCAAATACCGTATGTCCGGCAGACCAGATCACCATACAGCCAATAATAAACAGTGCAATATAGTGAAAGCTTTCTACGGCGATATTTCCAAAACGGTCGAGGAGGGTCTCAATTTTTTCAACTTTGCTATCAGGTTTTTGCATCTTTTCCTCCTGTATCTTAAATGGTTATTTAGATGAAATATCATGCAATTTTCATGCACATTAGAAGTGGAAAAATGAAAGATTGTAAATAATTTAAGGGAGTGTATTTTTTTTATACTAAATTCATGTAATGTATGAATGGTTATTTCATTGATTAGGGAAAAGAAAATGTTAGAAATAATTCAAACAAAAATTAATAATTTACAGAATGGTAAAAAACTTATTTTAGGTTCAGGGATTAAAATGGACGAAATGCAGAAGCTGATTGCATTATGCGAAAATTTACAAGCTGAAGGCGTGATTAAAATTGTGAAAATTAATCAAAATGCTCAAAGTGACAAAAAGGTTTCAGATTCTATTATTGTGGAAAAAATCTAATTTATTTTAAGCAATAAAAAACGCCTGCATTTGCAGGCGTTTTTTATTGCTTATCTTTGTGCAGGATTAAGCCTGATTGGTAAAGTAGTCTTCAGAGAAGTTCATGACCACTTCAGCACCGGCTTTTACTTTGGTAATGCGCAGTGCAAGTTCAGGCAGAATGCGTTGTACAAAGTAAAGTGCCAGTGACAATTTATTTTGATAGAACTCGCCGTCTTTGGCTTTCGCTGCATGGGCAATTTTCGCAAACATGTAAGAGAAGCTGAGCAGACCCACCGCATGCAGATAATCCACAGCTGCTGCATTCGGGAAGTCAACATTTTCTTTGCTGGCCTCAAGAATATATTGAGTGACCGATTCAACTTCTGCTGCTGCATCTAAAGTGGCATCTTTAATGAAGTTTAGATCCGCATCCAAGCCATTGGCAAAATCACGGATTTCCTGGATGTATTCTGCAATGAAGGCACCGCCACATTTAATGGTCTTACGGCCGATCAAATCTTGAGACTGAACCCCGTTGGTGCCTTCATAAATCTGCGAGATACGCAAGTCACGGATACATTGTTCCATGCCCCATTCACGAATGAAGCCATGACCACCGAAAACCATTTGCGCATCTAAAGTTGCGTTAAATGCAGTGTCAGTCAGGTAAGCTTTTGCGATTGGAGTTAATAGCGCAACACGGTCATTGGCTTTCTTTACCGCTTCGGCATCGGTCGAGAACTTGGTAATGTCAAGCTGTTGACCGACATACACCGCAAAAGCACGAGATGCTTCGTTGTTGGCACGCGCATTGAGCAACATACGACGCACGTCACCATGGACCAAAATGCTGTCCGCAGGTTTGTTTGGAGATTTCACGCCAGAAGCGCTACGACCTTGAAGACGGTCCGTCGCATATTGCGCAGCATTCTGGTAAGCAAATTCAGAAGCCCCCAGACCTTGGATCCCCATAGACAGACGTTCGTAGTTCATCATCACGAACATGGCAGCCAGGCCTTCGTTTTCTTTACCGACCAGATAGCCTTTGGCACCGTCAAAATTCATCACGCAAGTCGCAGAGGCTTTAATACCCATTTTGTGTTCGATTGAACCTGGACCTGTATGGTTACGCTCACCCAAAGAACCGTCTTCATTCACCAGGAATTTCGGGACGATAAACAATGAAATACCACGGGAACCGGCAGGTGCATCTGGCGTTTTCGCAAGGACCAGATGAATGATGTTTTCAGCCAGGTCATGATCACCACCGGTAATGAAAATTTTGGTACCGGTAATGTTATAAGTGCCATCTTCATTGCGTTCTGCTTTGGTTTTGATAATGCCCAAGTCCGTCCCTGCATGTGGCTCGGTCAAGCACATGGTACCTGACCATTCGCCCGAGTAGATTTTAGGCAGGTAAGTTTCTTTTTGCTCTTGGGAAGCATAGCTGTTTAATGCCATACCTGCACCGACAGACAGAAGCGGGTAGAGCATAAAAGATGGGTTGGTTGCAAACAGCATTTCATCAGAAAGCACGGTCAGCATTTTTGGCATTTCCTGACCGCCCCATTCAGCGTCAGCACCCAGACCAATCCAGCCGCCTTCTGCATATTGTTTGAAAGCTTCTTTAAAGCCCGCAGGGGTCGTCACATTGCCATTTTCAATTTTAGCGCCTTCTTCATCACCCGTACGGTTTAAAGGCAAAGTCACGTTTTGCGCAAATTTCGCCATTTCTTCAAGAATGGCTTCAGCTGTTGCTGCATCAACATGAGCAAGATTTTCATTGGCTTGCCAGAATTGTTCTGCATTGAAAACATCATTCAGAATGAATTTCATATCTGCAAGAGGTGCATTATAGATTGGCATAGTGAGTCACCTGTTTATTGTTTGATTCAGTTCGGTTTGATCAGTCTAATAGATGAAAATTCATGTGGTTAGACGACTAAAGGTTAATTTTTTTGTTTATTTGATAAAGAAAAAGGACTGCCAAAAACATGACTGTCCTTTTTCTCACCTCAGTTTAAAAATCCTGTACTTAGAATGCGAAGTGTTCAGCATCTAAAGCCAGTAATGGCTCAACACCACCCGCAATCACCTCAACGTGTGAGCGAACGCGTGGAAGAATTTTCTTGAAGTAGAAACGGGCAGTAGTCACTTTCGCGTTGTAGAAATCTACGTCAGTTGTACCAGCAGCCAATGTTTCTTGAGCAACAAGTGCCATACGAGCCCATAGGTAAGCAAGCGTTACATAGCCAGAGAAGTACAGGTAATCTACTGCAGCAGCGCCAACTTCATCCGGGTTTTGCATTGCACGCATACCAATCTGCATAGTCAAATCACCCCACTCTTTGTTCAGAGCAGCAAGTGGTTCAACAAATTCTTTCATTGCAGCATTGTCTTTGTGGGCTTCGCAGAATTTATGGATGACTTTGGTGAAGTCTTTCAACATTGCACCTTGAGTACCCAAAACTTTACGACCTAGCAAGTCAAGCGCCTGAATTTCAGTGGTACCTTCGTACAAGCAAGCGATACGTGTATCACGAACAATCTGTTCCATACCGTGTTCAGAGATGAAACCGTGACCACCGAATACTTGAACACCGTGTTTCGCAGATTCAGAACCGGTTTCAGTCAAGAATGCTTTTGCGATCGGGGTAAGTAGTGACAACATGTTGTCCGCAGCTTTACGTTCTTCTTCAGTTGCACCTTGCTCTACCGTGTCTGCATAGAAAGACAATAAGTAAACCAATGCACGGCCAGCTTCAGCAAAAGATTTTTGCGTTAATAGCATGTTGCGTACAGCAGGGTGAACAATAATTGGGTCTGCTTCTTTTTCTGGCGCTTTAACGCCTGAAAGTGAACGCATTGCCAAACGGTCTTTAGCATAAGCCAATGCACCTTGGAACGCGCCTTCAGAAGCTGAAAGACCTTGTACCGCAGTACCAATACGGGCAGTGTTCATGAATGTGAACATGCAGTTTAAGCCGCGGTTTTCAGGGCCAATCAGGAAGCCTTTTGCGTTATCAAAATTGAGTACACAGGTTGCGTTACCATGAATACCCATTTTGTGTTCAATTGAACCACAGCGAACGGTATTGCGTTCGCCAAGTGAACCATCAGCATTGAGGTTAAATTTCGGTACGATAAATAAAGAGATACCTTTAGTACCTTTTGGTGCACCCGGAAGACGCGCCAACACGATATGAATAATGTTCTCTGCCATGTCGTGTTCACCAGCAGAGATAAAGATTTTCTCGCCAGAAATTGCGTAGCTGCCATCTGCATTCGGTTCAGCTTTGGTACGGATAATTCCCAGATCTGAACCTGCGTGAGATTCTGTCAAGCACATGGTACCGGTCCACTCACCTGAAACCAGCTTAGGCAAGTAAGTATCTTTTTGTTCTTGAGAGCCGTGATGTTCCAGGGTACGGACAGCACCGTGTGAAAGACCAGGGTACATACCCCATGCCCAGTTTGCAGTACCCACCATTTCAGAGATCACGTTGCCTAAAGAAACAGGCAAGGCTTGACCACCGTATTGCTCTTCAGCAGATAATGACGGGAAACCCAATTCGATATATTTTTGATAGGCTTCTTTAAAGCCTGTAGGTGTAGTTACCACACCATCATTCCAGGTACAACCTTCGCGGTCACCGCTTTGGTTGATTGGAGACAATTCATTTTCACAGAAGTCAGCCGCAGCTTCTAAATATTGATCAACCAATTCACGGCTTACGGTGTCAGAAAATGCAGGCAAGCTTGCATAATGTTGTTCAGCATTTAACAATTCATGTAGAACAAATTGCATATCACGTAAGGGCGCTTTGTATTGTGGCATATCGGTTTCCTCAATACTGGTTTAACCAGCGTTAATAATTCTAAATAAACATTGGAACGTATCTTCAATGACACGTATTTGTATGGCTCAATCGTGCAACATCTTCCCCCTTGGTACAAGCGTTAGGGGCTTTTTCTTGGTGACTGTAAAGTCAAAGATTTATAATTTGAAATGGCTAAGTATCTTGAGTGTAAATGCTTTTATGGCTTTGTGAGTGGCATAAATAGTCAAATGGTTTAATTTTTGACAGGCAATAAAAAAGGCGCAGAGCTGCGCCTTTTTAACTTTGGGTAAATTTTATGATGCAGGTTTTGCTGTTGTGGAACCCATAGGGGCTTTAGGCTGAAAGTGGACTTCACATTTACCATTGAGGGTGTGTGTGCCCATTTTGACTTGAACCGCCTTACCATGAGGTTGACCTTGGCAAGCTTTTAACATGGCTTGCTGATGTGCCTGGTGCTGAGCGAGGCGCTGGTCAAATTGTCTGGTCAATTCTGCGCGTTTGGCATCAGTCAGCGGTTCATCGTGTTGCATCCTGTACATGCCTTTCATTTCACCCTGCATGGCACGATGATCAGCTTGCATGTGCATCGCTCTCATTTCGCCACGCATGCGCTTCATCTCTGCACGATCGGGAGTGAAATGCGTCACGCAAGTCCCAGCAATGCTTCTTTCACCTGCCTTGATTTGTACCGCAGAACCCACGGCTTTGCCGTCACAGGCTGTTTTCATGCTTTTCATCATTTGCTGGCGTTCGGCACGGACCTGCTGCCACTGCTCACGCTGTTCGGGTGTCATGTTGCGCTCATGCTTTGGATGATGGTCTCGCATCATGCGCGGGTGGTCACCATCTTTGTCCTGAACCGTGCTGGTCGATTGGCAGGCTGTCAAAACACCCATACTGAGTACGCTGGCACCGACTAAAGCCATTTTTGTCATGGAATTCATTGTTGTTATCTCCAATGAAAAAACGAAATTTGATATGTTAAAGATTAAACAATAATGATGAAGAAACAATGAAGAGTATTTTTTTAGAAGGTTCGTTACAATAATTCATTGAGAAAAAAGATTGAGACTTAACTTTTGAAGATTCGCCGTGTTCCGATTGCCTTACGCCTGTTTCTGACCGTACTGTTCACTACCTTGGTGATTACGACGGTCAGCCTGGGTGTATTGCATTGGACCATGCAAAAGAACTTCGCCCGCTATGTCGCGGATGTGGAAATGCAGAAGCTGGATCATGTGATCAGTAATCTGGCAGGCGTCTATTCGGTTTATCATGACTGGGGCAATGCCATTCAGGCGCAAATCCTGCAAATAGAAGGCACTGCTGCACCGGATGACTATGACCGTCTGTCTCGCTGGTGGTTACGCCGTCAATATGATATTGCCTTGCAACAGCGTTATTTTCAGGACAATACCTTGCTGAGTGTGTCTCCGAGTTTAAATAAAACCGGACCGAGCAAACCGATTTTAGACGCAGAAGAATTGCGCCTAATCGAGTTGAATTTACCTTCCGAGTATCAGCCTTTTGAAGGGCTTAAATTTCCACTCAGTGCCAATCAAAATATCTTCCGCTCTGACCGGAAAGCTGAAGATAAGCCTGCCGATGCAACATCCACTCAAGCTAAGAAAAAGCAGTTTATTTCTTTGCCGGACCGTTTGGGCTTAAGTTCCCGCTTGTCGCTGTATGATGCCAAAAAACAGTTTGTCGTTGGTGAGCCATCCGATATTCCAGTGTCATACCGTCCGATTATGGTGAATAACAAGGTAGTTGGTTATTTAGGCTTGAAGCCGGTGCTGGATCAGGATGATGCTTCAAGCATTAACTTTTTTAGTAATCAAAAGCGTTATTTATTATTGGTATATGGTTTAACGTTCCTGACCAGCTTGGTCGCGGCTTTATTGTTGGCCACTTATTTTAAAACGCCCATTCAGCGTTTGCTGCAAGGGACCCGCGAACTGACCAAAGGCAATTTCCAGCATCAGGTCACAGTCAACCGCAATGATGAGCTGGGTGATTTATCGACAGAGTTGAACCATCTGGCGGTCATTCTGGATCAGCATGAAACCTCACGCCGTCAGTGGGTGGCAGATACTTCACATGAATTAAAAACACCATTGGCGGTACTGCAAGCACAAATTGAGGCGATGCAGGATGGTATTCGCAAACCGACACCGGAACATTTTGAATCAATGCTGCGCCAGGTCACCAGCCTGAAAAAACTCACTCAGGATCTGGCCGACCTGGCTCAGGCTGAAGCACAACAGTTGAAATGCTATATGGCAGACGTCAATCCGTGGAATGTGGTGCTGCAAGAAGTTGAAAACTTCAAGCCTAAATTTGCCCAGGCTGATCTATCCGTTTCAGTGCAGGGTGAAGGTGCGAATTTACAATTAGATATAGATCGTTTTAAACAAATTATGGTCAACTTGCTGGGTAACAGTATTCGTTATACTGAAGCAGGCGGCGAAGTTCGTGTGCATACCGAGCAATCAGCCACCCATTGGAGTGTGATTGTGGATGACAGTCCGCTTGGCTTGAGTGACGAACAGTTGGCACGTTTAGGCGAGCGTTTCTATCGTGTGGATGATTCCCGTACCCGTAGTACCGGGGGAACAGGCTTGGGTCTGGCATTATCTGGTAAAATTGCGCAGGCAATGGGTGGACAGTTGAGTTTTGATCATTCTCCATTAGGCGGTTTGCGTTGCAAATTGACTTTTCCAAAACAGTTAAACAAATAAAGGAATAACATTCATGAAACATATCATGCTGGTAGAAGATGAAGTGGAACTTGCACAACTGGTGCGGGACTATCTGGAAGCTGCGGGTTTTGAAGTCAGTATGTTTCATGATGGGCAAGAAGCCTATGACAGCTTTCTGCAACGTAAACCCAGTTTAATGATTCTGGATCTGATGGTGCCACGTATGGATGGCCTGACTATTTGCCGTAAAGTGCGTGAACAGTCCGATTTGCCGATTATTATGGTGACTGCACGGACTGAAGAAATTGACCGTGTACTGGGCTTAAACATGGGCGCAGATGATTATATTTGCAAGCCTTTTAGCCCGAAAGAACTGGTTGCACGGGTACAAGCGGTGTTGCGTCGCCTGGACCGTCATGCCGAACCTGAGCAGAACAGCCTGTTCCGTATGGATAAAGCCCAGCAACGCATCTGGTATCAACAAAAAACCTTGAACCTGACGCCAACCGAATTCCGTTTATTGGAGTTATTTTTGGAGCATGTTGGGCAGGTGTATTCACGTGCGCAATTGTTAGATCATATTAATCCGGACAGTTTTGATGTGGCAGACCGAGTGATTGATAGCCATATTAAAAACCTGCGCCGTAAAATTTCGGATGCTGCCGAAACTGGCAACCGTCATGAGTGGATTCAGGCGGTGTATGGAGTAGGTTACCGTTTTGAATATCCTGAGGATTAAGAAAGAAAACTGTTATTAATAACAAATAGCGAATAAAAAATTATTCGCTATCGGTTTTTTATAATTTTAAATACTCAATCTAAATGCTTCAATATCTTAAGCTCGGGGAATTCTTGAGTACAAAAAAGTTTAATTTGTTGAGCTTTTATAGAGTCATCTAAATCATGTCCCCATAGAGCTAAATAATAGTTTAGCCCTTCATTTTCATAATAGATAATCCATTCACCTGTTAGGTGTTTTTTATAAACATTTTTTTCAGGAGCTAGTCGATCTATATAGGGAGTCCAAAGATTTTTTCCGAGAATAGTTAGAGCTTGATAAATTGTAATCTCTTTACCTTGCAACTTTTCAAGTTCAGAAGCTTCTTCTCTAATTTTTTTCTGTACTGTTGTTTTATTTATTTCATCTAAACAGTTTTTTTTTAAATTATCTAAGCTATCTTGAACATAGTGTTTCCTTTTTAGTCCTGTAAGATATCTGCCGCCTAATGTTTTGGGCTTACCTGTAAGAGATTTATATTCAACAACATTTTCAAGTATTTCAATTTCATTAATGATTGAAACTACAGACATAGGAGAAAATGTCTGAGGATATAATTCAATTAAATCTCTAATAAAAAGCCAACTAAATCTATTTCCGACTAAATTCAGCCAATTTCGCCTTTTTAATAGAGTTTGTACTTTGTAGTAATTATTTTCGATTTCTATCTGAGTTAGTTGATCCTCAAATTCAAAATTTAGAAATTTATTGGCTTCTTGAAAATTTATTTCATAGAGTTTTGATTTCATATGTTTAAATAAAATAAATTGCGCGGTTTATAGCAATATCATTTTACGAGATTAAGTTTCAATCTCTGCCACTTATTTAATTTACTCACCACCAGTTCATAAGAATTTCTTATTAAATCCTGTACCAAGGATTCATCCAAATTTTTATCCTCATAAACCGTCACCCAATGTTGCTTGTTCATATGCCATCCGGCACGTATATAGGGATAAATATCCCGTAGCATGGCACCATCATCCGGGATAACTTTTAAGTTAATGGCTGCTTGGCCTTTTAAATGAAAACTCAACATAAAGACTTTATCCATGACTTAAACACATCACAGCCATCGCCAAAAGGTTGGGTAATCGTCACTTCAGGTAGCTTTAAAGCAGTTTGGGAAGCAAGATTGTGTAAAGTCATAAGTTTGAATAATCCAAAACAAAACTGTGGATAATGCTGAAATTATCCACAGTTTATATATGCTTTATGAATAACTTTAAGAAGAACAGCTCACCATCACTTCAGGCACATCACTCGGCAAAGGGCCTAAATCTTCAGGCTGCTCTAAATCGGGTTGTTTAAGATAAGGCTGGCTCAACAACTTAAACAGGCGCTCCACTTCGGAAAAATTATCCCGTTCTGCCAGTTCAATGGCTTTCTGCGCCATGTGGTTGCGCAGAATATAGTGCGGATTGGCTTTCACCATTTCGGCATCCAGTGCATCGGTATCCTGATTTGCCCGAATGCTTTCATATTGAGCCAGGAAACTTTCAAACTGGCGACGATCGAGGCAATCATCTTTAATAGTTTCATATTGCTTATTCTGTAAACGAATAAAGCTTTGGGTGTAGTCCAGTTGCTCCGTTTGTAAAATTCGCAAGAACGCCATACCGCAATCAAAACTGTCTTTATGGAAACTTGGTAAGCCCATTTTCTGGCACAAACCAACCGTATAATGTTCGAGGAAGGTCGGCTCAAAATGCTCTAAACATTTCGCCAAATCTTCTTTGAACTGTTCTTTTTCAGCAGGATCTTTTTTAAGCCGAATCAGGTTGTTCAGCCACATCCATAAATTCCAGTGCCCAATACTTGGTTGCTGCTGGTAGGTGTAGCGGCCTTGATAATCCGAGTGGTTGTTAATCCAGTTCGGACGGAAGCGCTCCATAAAGCCAAAGGGGCCAAAGTCGAGCGTTGAACCGGTGATATTCAGGTTATCGGTATTCATCACCCCATGCGCAAAACCCACCAGTTGCCATTTGGCAATCATCACCGCAGTACGCTGGATGACTTGAGTTGCGAAAGCCAAAACTGGCTGTTCAGCCTCCAGACATTCAGGGTAGTGCCATTCCATGCATTTTTGTACAAAATCTTCTAAAAGGTCGGGCTGATATTGGTTGATCCACTCAAAATGACCCAAGCGGATATGACAGTCTGACGTACGCAGCATCATCGCGCCTGGTTCCAGTTTTTCCCGCTGTATGCCTTGGGTGGAAGAGGTAAAGCCGACGGCGTTACTGGATGCAATGCCCAAAGCATTCAGTGCATGACCTGCCAGATATTCACGGATGACGGAACGCAATACCGCACGACCATCGCCCATACGCGAATAGGGCGTTGAACCTGCGCCTTTTAAATGCAGGTCGATGGTTTGGCCATGTTTATCCAGAATTTGCCCAATCAGCAAACCACGACCATCACCCAGTTGTCCTGCCCATTGTCCAAACTGATGTCCGGCATAGACCATGGCCAAGGGTTCAAATTCGGCAAAGGTTTTTTGTCCACTACAGATTTCCACCCATTGAGCCTGGTCTTGTTCTGACCACTGTAATTCATCAGCCAGTGCTGCATTGAAATGACCGGCTTTTGCTCCCTTTAAGGGAACTGGCATTTGATGATGATAAAGTTTGGGATTGAGCGAAGGGTAGCGAGGATTAAATTGCATGGGACAATCTAAGAATGGGGAGAGATGACATCACTATAGCAAATTTAAACGGCCAAAATGAATAAAGCCCCAATAATGGGGCTTTATATTGAACCTGGTCTTATTCAGACACTGGATTCTTTTTAATATTGCGCATCAAGATTTTCAAGGTATCACGATGATGAACAAGGCGCTGTTCAACCAGCTGGAAATCGACTTTAAGCTTGCTGTCGATTTGGTGAATCTTTTCAGCTACAGATGCTTTTTTCGCCTGAATTTCTTGCTCTTTTAACTTGGCCCAATCATTCAGCGTTTGGGTAAACGCTTCATATTCCTGAGCGATACGAAGTTTAGCCGTAGCCATATCTTCATTGACATTGTGGCCATACACTGCCAGATCCTGTTCTGCGTATTTAAAACGCATCGCCAATTCCGCTTTTTTGATATTAAAGCTTGGAATACGACGCAAGTTTTTAGCTAAGCCTACTTTTGAACATGACCAGATTAACCATTTTGTAGGGTCGTACTGCCACCATTTCACCCCGTTACGGTAATCGTACTGGAAGATGTGGTGGTAGTTGTGATAACCCTCACCCCAGGTAGCAATGGCTAATACAAAATTGTCACGAGCAGTGTTTTCGTCAGTATAAGGACGTTTGCCCCACATGTGACACAGTGAGTTAATGAAGAAAGTCACGTGATGACTCAAGATCAGACGAAGTAAACCGCCCAATAACACGACGCCCCACATGTCACCCACAGCCCAGCCTACAGTGGTCAGAATGACTGCGTGTACGGCAATCACCAGCGGAATGTAATATTTGTCCTGAAACATCACCACCTTGTCATTTAACAGGTCAGGTGCGTTTTTATAGTTTGCTTCTGCTGCCGGATAGTTGCGTAGCATCCATCCAATATGTGCATACCAAAAGCCATTATTAATTGAATATGGGTCTTTTTCGACATCATCTACATGACGGTGATGGGTACGGTGACCTGAAGCCCAGAACAAAATACTATTTTGAACGGCAAAAGTACCCATAATCATTAAAATAATCTTTAATGGCAAGGTTGCTTCATAAGCACGGTGTGCCCATAAGCGATGATAACCCGCAGTAATCCCTAAACTGCTCATGCCGAGCAGTACAAATAAGCTGATCCATGCGCCTAAGCTAAAATCATGATGATAAGCATATAAAGGGATAGCGATTACAGCCACAATTGGTAAGAATACCAATGCGAACACTGCAATCCAGTTAATTGGGGCTTTGGGTAAGGGAGCATTCATCTCCAACAGCACTCCTAGAACCGTATAAGGTAAGGTATAAATGAATTCTTAATTCAATACAAATTATAGGGATTAAGACTTCTTCAATATTAGCATGAGCGAACAAATCTTCACTAGCATTATTCTACAGGTGTATTGTACTAAACAGTAACAGAATACAGAGAAGGGTTGATTGATTTTACCGAAGGTCAAAGCAGCTTCCGTGAATAGCAGCGATGTGAGTCATTTTTGAGTAAACAAATAGCTGATTGAGTCACAAAAAGAGAGATAAAATTTTTTTGTTAAAGTTGTTCCAGCATCATTTTGGGAAAGTCGGTAATCAATCCGTCTATTCCCAAACTTTGCAGATGCTTCGCACGCTCAACGTCATTGACGGTCCAGACACTGACTTTTAAATGGGCGTGTTGGGTGGCTTGAATCATCTCATCGGTTGCCAGCTGGTTCATCCAGCCAATTTGGCAGCAACCGAGTTCTAAAGCCTGTTCAAGGGCTTGGTATTTGATGTCATCTTCAACCAGTAAGCCACGTTTAAAGATGGAATACTGCTGTTTTAAAGCCTGATGGATTTTTAAATCGAAACTGGTGATGACCGCCGTTTGTTCATAACCGTGTAATTGTTTTTGTAACTCTACAACCAGTTTCTCAGCTTCCGTCATGGTTGCAACCGCTTTGACTTCAACTTCAATATGCTCAAAGTCATGAATAATGCTGAGGGTCTGGCGGAGTGTCGGAGTGAGCTGCTTTTCCCAATCCATCCAGATATGGGCCTGGTTATAAGCTGCAAGCTGGTGGCTGTTTAGGTCATAGAGTGCCTGATCTGCGCCAGTCGTTCTTAAAAAATTGTCATCGTGCATGATGATGAGTTCACCATCTTTCAGCTGTCGGACATCAAACTCTACCGCCCGAATACCCAGATCATGAATATATTGAAAGCCACCGAGGGTATTTTCCGGGGCTTCACCACGTGCACCACGATGTCCGATGATGATCATAATGAACTCTGTTTGATGGGATTTTTATCTAATTTTAAAAGTATAAGATGATCATGAGTTTATATTGTATTGAAAAGTTAAATTAATTTGCGTAGAGGATGCCTTACTTTTCAAGGATGAAAAGTAACAAAAATCCTTTGTTGGCTACAAGGGAAGTCCATTTATCTGTAGCCAACGGCGAAATCCTTGTCGCCTAACGCGATAGCACTATCACGGCTTAGTTTTATTTATGAACAAGTGTGTAAGTGGCTCAGAGGGATTAAATCGTCTCATTAATATTTTTTTGCCACAGGACTTCAGATCCGCCTTCAGCACGTTGCAAGGTACGCGAGGCCACAAATAGCCAGTCGGATAGACGGTTGAGTAATTGTAGCGAGTTGGCCTGAATGTTTTGGTCACGGCTATGTACAGACATAACACTGCGTTCGGCACGACGGCACACCGCACGTGCTTGATGTGCATAGCTACATGACAAAGTACCGGCAGGAAGAATAAAGTCTTTGAGCATAGGAAGGTCTTCATTCATACGGTCAATGTCATTTTCCAAAAACACGATGGAAACGGCTTGAACCAGGTTGAAGTTTGGAATGCAGACTTCTCCGCCTAAATCGAATAACCAGTGCTGAATCAGGCTTAAGGATTTATCCCAGCTGGCTTTGTCTGCAATGGTACTGACCGCAATTTGTGAGCGAAGCACACCAATACAGGCATTCAGCTCATCCACATCGCCTAGTGCAGTAATACGCAAGTCGTCTTTGGCAACGCGTGAACCATCACCGAGTCCAGTTGTGCCTGAGTCGCCGGTACGGGTATAAATTTTACTTAAACGGTGGCCCATATCTGTTCCTTGAGTTTTTGATGAATACAATAAAAAAGGATAATGTCGGTCATAACATTATCCATAAACTGCGCTGTTTTAAAATTTTTTGCTGTTAAGACTTAGTATTTGAAAGTCACACCGGCAGAGGCGAGACGACCGCCGTTGACATAGTAGTAACCTTGGTCTTGGTACGCTGTCTTGTACTCAACATCACCAATGTTTTGAATGTTGGTAAAGAGCTTCACATTTGGGTTTACATTCCAGAATGCATTTACATCTACGGTCGCATAGCCCGGCGTTTTGTAGTTTGCATCCCATTCTTTGGATTTGGACTTGGCCACTAAAGACGCGCTAATACCATATACATCATTTTGAATACCGGTAGTTAAGGTTAACCCTTGACGAGGACGGCGGCCCAAGTCTTCATGGGTTTCTTCATTTTCAGGCTTGACGTAGCTATAGGTTGCCTTGGCAAATAAATCAGCTTGCTGCCAACCCAGGTACAATTCACCGCCTTGATAGCTTGCCTTATTGATGTTACCTAACTTGCCAAAGTTAACTGATGCGATCAGGTCTTTTACTTCAGTGTAATAAGCAGATAAGCCGGTTTGAAAACCGTAAGCCAGGTTTTGGTCAAGGCCGATTTCATAAGAGCGGCTTTCTTCAGGGTTCAGATCCGGGTTGCCGTTCCAGGAATTATAAAGTTCATTTAGCGTTGGTGATTTAAATGCTGTCCCCACATTTGCATATACACTTGTAGATGGAAGCAATTGATAGCGTGCAGCGATTTGACCCACGGTATGTGAACCATACTTTTCATTATCTTCGACACGCACACCCACCTGAGTATTGAGCTTCGTTCCCTTAAACTGGTGTTGAACATAATATCCAGTCGAGTTTACATCTTCATCATATGGTGTGCCGTAAGACAGAATATCACCATCCAGCTTGCGATGAGTAACACCCGTCAGCAAAGTCTGCTGAGGCATGAAGTTCCATTTGGTATAGAGTTCAGCTTCCCGGGTTTTGCTGTGCACGAAATCGGTCGAATCTTTTTGCTCTACTTCATCATTAAACTGGGACAAACGTGCATTCAGTTCAAGCTGTTTCGTTAAATTCACACGACCACGAAGATTAAGCATTTCATTTTCAAAGTCTTGTTTTAGCAGTGCCCCATTAAATGTATAAGCATCATATAGGCTCGTACCTTCGTTTGTACTGTAGTCTACAGAGGCAGCAAAATTCTCTTTTTCAACGCCAAGTTTGGTACTCAAGCCTTTTTGATCAAAAGCAGCTGTTGCATTGGTATTGGTGTTTTGATTGGTGACTTTGGTTGCCTCGGATTCGAGACGTTGACCGCGCACCTGAGCATAGAAACCGTCTTCTGCTAAATCTGCACCGATGACAGATTTATAGGTTTGATGCTCGCCTATTTCACCGGTTACAAACGCCGTATTTTTTTCTGGTGTCTTTGAGACCAGGTGCACCACACCGCCAATGGCATCGGTACCATACAGAACAGAAGCAGGGCCTTTTAAAATCTCAATTTGCTTAATATCTGTGGTATCAATAAAAGCAAGGCTTGCTGTGCCAGAAGATGCATTATTCAGTCGCACGCCATCACGCAAAACTAAAGTATGGTCGGATTCAGTGCCACGTAAATAAATATCGGCAAGTTGCCCCATACCGCCGCTTTGCACCATATTGATGGCTGCATCGTGTTTAAGTAGGTCAGGAAAGGAGGCAATCGGAGATTGCTCAACAATTTTAGGTTCAATAATTGAAATTCTTGAAGGAACAAGGTTTATTTTCTCTTCAGAACGGGTTGCCGTCACCACCAAAGTATCTAAAGAAGTATTTATTGAAGGTGTATTTGCTGTGTCTTTTGCAGAAATACTGGTAGAAAGACCCATTGCAATAGCAATTGCGCCCACTAAAGCAGTAGGCTGAAAAAGAGATGACATGTTTTGCGCTCCATACATTCACCCCACGTGAATGACTGAGTTAAAGAACACAACAAGCAGGTATCCGGACTTAAATGCACATGCATCTGCATGCTACATATCCACCTTCCCACATTAACATGCAGTGGTGTAAATCAACTGATTTATAAAGATATGCTTTTCATTTTACCGTTGCGGGGGCAGTGTTGGATTTGCACCAACTTCCCTAAAGCCTAAGCTTGACTTGTTGCAAGATGCGCGCAGTATAAGGTCTGCATATCATTTAAACAATATTGATGAAGAATAATCAGGATGAACTTTACTCAAGCTAAAAAAATTGCATTACAATGATTCGCCCCAATCTATCTGTTTAGAGCAAAAATTGGGTTTTAGTTGAGCCAGATTAGAGCCAAAAACATGCGAACCCGAGCCAAAATTTGTGGAATTACCCGTGTTGACGACGTACATGCTGTGGTGAACAGCGGTGCAGATGCAATTGGTTTTGTATTTTATCCACCCAGTCCACGCAGTGTGACCAAAGAGCAAGCGAAAGAACTGATCCAGCATGTACCTGCCTATGTGCAAACAGTGGGTTTATTTGTCAATGCATCAGCAGATGACATTCTACACGTTTTAAAAGATGTGCCCTTGGATATGCTGCAATTTCATGGTGATGAAACACCTGAACAATGTCAGGAAATTGCAGCGCAAGTGGGCCGCCGCTGGTACAAAGCCATCCAGGTGAAACCGGGTTTAGATATTCAAGCCGAAATTCAAGATTATCAGGATGCAGGGGCAAGTGCTGTGCTGTTAGATGCCTGGCATCCAGATTTAAAAGGGGGCACCGGGCATAGATTTGACTGGACCACTTTTCCAAAATTAAATATTCCGCTCATCTTGGCAGGGGGCTTAAACCCTGACAATATCGAGCAGGCAATTCTCACCACACAAGCCTATGCTGTGGATGTGAGTGGCGGTGTCGAGTCCGCAAAAGGTATAAAAGACCAACAACTCATCGAACGCTTTATGCAAGGAGTCCTACGTGGATCAGCAAAATAATGTGATTGACTATACCCAATTCCCTGATGCAAAAGGGCATTTCGGTATCCATGGCGGACGTTTTGTGTCAGAAACCCTGATGGCAGCTCTAGAAGATCTAGAAAAGCTGTATTTCCGTATGAAAAATGACGAACAGTTTCTGGCAGAATTCGACCGTGATCTCGCCTATTATGTAGGTCGTCCTAGTCCTTTATATTATGCTGAGCGATGGTCAAAAGAGTTGGGTGGTGCGCAAATTTACTTAAAACGTGAAGACCTGAACCATACCGGCTCACATAAAATCAACAACACCATTGGTCAGGCACTGCTGGCTAAACTTTCCGGTAAGAAACGTATTATTGCAGAAACAGGTGCAGGTCAGCACGGCGTGGCAACCGCGACGATTGCGGCGCGTTTAGGTCTGGAATGTGTGGTGTTCATGGGCGCTGAAGACGTGAAACGTCAAGCCATGAACGTCTATCGTATGCGTCTGCTCGGTGCAACGGTTGTGCCGGTAGAAAGCGGTTCAAAAACATTGAAAGATGCCATGAATGAAGCCATGCGTGACTGGGTAACCAATGTTGATTCAACCTATTACGTGATTGGTACGGTGGCCGGTCCTCATCCATATCCGCAACTGGTTCGTGATTTCCAGTCGATCATTGGCCGTGAAGCACGCCGCCAGATTCAGGAACAGGCAGGCCGCTTGCCAGATGCACTTGTGGCATGTGTGGGTGGGGGTTCGAATGCAATGGGCTTGTTCTATCCATTCCTCAATGACCAAGACGTGAAAATGTATGGTGTGGAAGCAGCTGGTTTGGGGATTGAAACCGGTAAGCACTCTGCGCCGTTAAATGCCGGTCATGTCGGCGTATTGCATGGTAACCGTACTTACCTGATGTCAGATGAGCAAGGCCAGATTATTGAAACGCATTCAATTTCTGCCGGTCTGGATTATCCGGGTGTTGGGCCTGAACACAGTTTCTTGAAAGATATGCACCGTGTTGAATATGTGCCGATCAAGGATACAGAAGCCCTGCAAGGTTTCCGTGATTTAACCCAGATTGAAGGCATTATTCCGGCACTGGAAAGTTCACATGCGATGGCTTACGTGACCAAACTTGCGCCTACCATGTCTAAAGATCAAATCATTATTGCAACGGTTTCAGGCCGTGGGGATAAGGACTTGATGACAGTTGCACGTATTGATGGCGTGGAAATGGTTGAGATGTAATTTGCCTTATTATAGCCCTCTACCTTTGGGATGAGAATCTCAGAATATATTCTGAATTCGCAAGGGGAGAGGTCATCTGAAATAGGAAATCGCACTAAAGTAATTTAGTGCGATTTTTTTATGTCATTAAGCAACAGAAATTTGAATAAATGCAAAGGCGACATGGATGTCGCCCGTATTTCTGTGATACAGGGAAGTATCATCAGAAATACAAAGGGATTTTGTTACTTTTGGCCCGTCAAAAGTAAGGCCTCACTTACGAATGAAAAGAGAATTTTTAAGTAAAAATTGGAGTGCATGACAAATTAATTTAATAAAAAACGAGCAGTAAATGTTGATGTTACTTTGGAAAATCCCAAAGTAACCAAAGGCTTTCTATTGAGCAGATATTACCTCCCTGTAATACTGCTCAACGGGCGACATCCATGTCGCCAGCGCTTATCATATTGAGATGTAATAATTATTCTCCTAACTAACTTTTGTTATGTAAAGTTCCCCCATCCTTTGAAAAAGGATGAGAAACACTGTTTCGCAAGGGAGGAGGATTAAAATTAAGGAGAGAATCATGCCCAGTCTTTTTATTGTCATGCTCGGTGGTCGTCATGCACGTGCCAATACAGAAGTGCATGATGTCGTACTGGCAGTCGGTGATTCTCTTGAAGATGTTTATCCTCAATTAAAACAGGCATGGTTTGGCGAGCAAAAAGGGCTGCATATTGATGCCTGGGCACAAATTAACGGGATTGAATTTGAAGGTAAAAAATATCAAATCCAGTTTGGTGATGCAGCGCCGAATTCATCTTCAGAACATCTATTTTTAATTAATCTGGGTGGCTACGATGCCCAGGAGTTTGGAGAACTGCATCGTTATGTTCTGGTCGTGGCGCAAAATGCCAAGGGGGCAAAACAACGTGCTAAGGCTTATTTTGCACAACATTGGCAGAAACAGCATACCGACCGAATATTAGATGTGGATGACTGTATTGCGATTGATCATGTCCATGGCCGTTATGTACAGCTGGTCAAAGGTGATTTTGTAGCCAACCGCTGGGAAAATACCTATTTAATACTGGATGAGGGATAATTTATATCTATTTGATTAATAAATTATATTTATCAAATATTAGACCAGGTGAAATATTATAAATTTTTGTATTTTTTCGATGAAAATTGCTTTTTGACACTTTCAAGTTCCGCTTATATAGGCATAATAACGCTAAGGAATTGTTATCTCTTGGCTAGATGGAATTTGATAAATGGATTTGATTCAATCAAATGGACAACCGCATTATGGACGTTTTAGCGTCCTCCCTAAAACCATCGATTTGAATCAATACCAGTACAAGACACCTTATGGCGATGTCTTAACCGGTTGGCGCAAGCGATTAAAATATAAAAAGTTTAAATTTTGCTGCATTCAGCATGGCCATTATACGATTGGTCTGGCGATTGCCGATATTGCATGGGCTGGGCATGCCTTTTTCTATATTTATAATCATCAAAACCATGAGGTTTTAGAGTGGAATGCCATTAACCTGTTATCACGCAATACCGTGGTAGATGAACAGCCGCTTTATAACCAGAGTTTTTTTTCCAAGTCGCCTTTTCAAATTGATATCCAGCATGCCAATGGCGTGCGTTATATCCATGTCACAAAATACGGGGAAATCAGGCTCAGTGCGCGAATTTTCTGTGCAGGTACAAACCCGCTTAGTATGTGTAGCCCGACGGGGATCAATGGCTGGACTTATACCCAGAAGCTGACCACTTTGGCGTGTGAAGGCTTTTTTATCAATAAGCAGGGTGAAACCATACAGTTTAATGAAAGAACGTTTGCATCGCTGGATGATACCTGCGGTTTTCTGCGTCCGGAAACGGCATGGTTCTGGTTATCCTGCAATTTTTGGGATGCACAAAATAACCGGATTGGCTTGAATCTGGCTTCAGGAGTCAATGAAAGTTTTGGTAATGAAAACTGTTTATGGGTGAATGGGGTGCTGTATCCTGTCAGTGATGTTTTGTTCCAGCATCTGGATGAGGGACACTGGACCATTCGCTCACTGGATGAAAAGTTAAATCTGGATGTCAAAACGGGCTGGCGACGTTATGAAAATCTGAATTTAAGACTGGTGGGCAGTCAGTTCAGCCAATGGCAAGCCAAAATTAGCGGGACCATTCAGCAAGATGATCAGGAAATTGTCTTGATCAATGAATATGGTTTGCTCGAACAGCATTATGCCAAGTGGTAAGCGCCAAGTGATTAATCTACAAAAATAAAAAAAGCCTGCGATATAAGCAGGCTTTTTTTATTCTTTTGCCGCTTGCCAAAACGCTTCGCCCGCTTGTATAGGGTCGCCAGTTTCTTCTAAGGTTTTGACCCAGACCTCGTATTGGGCAATCACCGGATGCTGGTTGGGATGAAAGTCTTTTTTAAACCAGTCACGATATTGCTTGCTCATTTTGGTGAGCGTACCTTTTCTCCCAAAGAACCACGGTAGTCCGCGAATATTCATTTGCAGACGTTGCAATGGGCTAAATCCGTCATGCTTTAACATGACATTGGCACGGTAAATGGTAAAGCCGAACATTAATGCGGTGGTCCATGCCAGAACAAATTTACGGGTACTTTCAGGTACATTGCCTACCTGTTTCATCACGTCAAAAGCAACATCCCGATGTTCCATTTCTTCAATCGCATGCCATGCAAACAGTGCCCGCACAAAGGGATGAGCGTCTCTTAACGTTTCTTTACTGCCGTAAAAGGTTTCTGCCATTAAGGCCGTCAAGTGCTCAGCGGCAGCTGTCATGGCAATATTGTATTGCGGAGAACGTTTTTCCAGCTCGAATTTAAAAATTTTATTCAAACGCTGAATAAACTGATCGACCGGCATGCCTTGTTCTTTCATGACCTGATTCATTTTGTCATGCGCAATGCCGTGCTGTGCTTCCTGGCGGATAAAATCTGCCACACGCTGCTTTAAATCCGGATCGGTAATCTGGTCCCGAAACAGACGGACTGACTGGATAAAATAACGTTCGCCATCCGGGAAAGTCAGGCTAAGTGCATCGAACATCCGGGTAATAAACGGATCGCCTCCGAACCAGAAGCGCGGCACTTCATTCAGCTTGAAATCCAGATTGCTACGTACGACTGGAATAACCTGTGCTTGGACAATCGCATTCATGTTGTTTTACTTCAATTGCCTGGGATGATTGCAGTATGTCGGGATTTTTCTGTTTTGTTTTGACAGTAGTTGCCATTTTTTATACATTTTACGCCAAAGTGAAAATATAAAATGTCAAAAATAATCAGGATACATCGTGCAAGAATTGCAAATTCCAAATGGCTATTTTCAGTTGCTTCAAATGTATTTTCAGCAGCAGGGAATGGACCTCTTTAGCTTGGCCTGTCTAGCGCAGCACCAAGCACACCTGCGTTATGTTTTATCTTTGCCTATTGATTCGCAATCGAGCTATTCATTTTTTGCAGAAGTCATGCAGCTGACTCAAAAACAGATGAATTGTCCGCAGTTGGTATTTGAAATGGCCCGCCTGATCCGCCCTGAACACTTTGGTGTACTGGGCTATATGGCGACTCGAAGTAACAGTGTAGCAGAGGCGTTGCAATATGTGATCCGCTTTAGCCGTCTGGTGATTGACGGAGCGGATGTTAGCCCGATACAGATGCATCAACGGAACAAAAAGATCAGTTTAAGCTGGCCTTTGCATGATTTGAAATATGCCTTGCTCAATGAAATGACCATGGCCTGTATGGTGCATTTGGCCCGGCAGATTTTTCCGGCCGAAAAAATTGAGTTATTGCAGGTCAATTTTGCCCATAGTCCACAAATGGCAGGTGATCATTATCAAACGTTCTTTGATTGCAAAGTGGCATTTAAACAGTCGAACTATTCTTTTGAGATCAGTGCGGAAAACTTATGGCTGAAGTCCGAGCTGGCGGATCCCTCTTTAATGCAGCTTTTACTCAGGCAGGCAGAAGATGCCATTGCGGCCAAACCCCATTATGAAAATCTATTGCTGCATATTCAGCAAAAACTGGCTGAATATTTGCGAGTTAAGGAACAGACCCCGAAAATAGAATGGCTTGCGGATGAATTGCATGTGTCTGTACGAACCTTGCAGCGTCAACTTTATGAACAAGAGACTTCCTTTAAAAAACTGCTTGAAACCGAGCGAATGAAACGCTGTGAACAGTTACTGCTACAAACCATGAGTTTTACGGAAATTGCCATGTGTCTGGGTTATTCAGATCAGTCGGCGTTGGCACGTGCGTATAAAGCGTATAGTGGTCAAACCCTATTACAGAGAAAGCAGCAACTCAAAACCCAGTCAGAACGATAAAAAACGCCCTGTTCAGGTCGCTTGGTTCATGAATGCAACTGTGCAAGCACTCCTTCAGTTAGACCTTTGGGCGTTATATAAAAGTAGTGGAGTACAGGTTTTGCTATTGCTCCAAACTTTAAGAATAAAAGCTAACTTAATTATTTTTATCAATTTTTTAACAATAAAAATAAATTTATCCGCGTGAGGGATATTTTTTTACAAGGCAAAATTAGGCATCTTTGATCATTGAGAAAAAATCGTAAATATCAGTAAATGGTGCTCTCGGATTGTTCTGAAAAAATGAGATGCTGAGTCGAAAGTAGCGTGAAATGCTCAGGCTCTATTCAATGAGTAAAAAATAGCGTTACAATGCGTTGTCTTGTATTTCTACAAAGCCAACTCCTCAGTTTTTTAATAATTCAAGGAAAGTACAACCCTATGTCACGTTTAGCCACTCGTTTTGGACAGCTTAAATCTCAGCAGCGTAAAGCGCTTGTTTCTTATGTAATGGCAGGTGACCCTCATCCACAAGTAACCGTTCCATTGTTACATCAAATGGTTGAGGCTGGGGTAGATGTGATTGAACTTGGGCTACCATTTTCAGACCCTATGGCGGATGGCCCGGTCATTGCCCTTGCAGCGGAACGTGCACTGGCAGGCGGAACCAATACCCTGGATGCTTTGAACATGGTGAAAGAGTTCCGCCAGAAAGATACAGAAACACCGGTAGTTTTGATGGGTTATCTCAACCCTGTAGAAGTGATCGGTTATGAAAAGTTTGTGTCAATTGCCAATGAATGCGGTGTGGATGGGGTGCTTCTGGTGGACTTGCCGCCTGAAGAAGCCAAAGATTTTGATGACGTGTTGAAGAAATTCGACATGGATCAAATTTTCTTGCTGGCACCGACATCGACTGATGAACGTATTCAGCATGTGGCGAATCAGGCCAGTGGCTTTATCTACTATGTATCCTTGAAAGGGGTAACCGGTGCTGCAACCTTAGATGTTGCTGAAGCGGCAGCCCGTATCCAGAAAATTAAAACTGTGACTGACGTTCCTGTGGGTGTCGGTTTTGGGATCAGCGATGCTGCCTCGGCAAAAGCCATGGGTGTAGCAGCTGATGCTGTCATTGTTGGTAGTGCATTTGTAAAACAGTTTGCGAACTTAGCGCCAGAACAAGCCGTTGTCGAAACGGTCAATAAAGTCAAGGAGCTTCGAGCTGCGCTCGATGAGTTAGTATGAATCAAGAAGTGAAATCAGGCAAAATTCTTAGCCCAGCGAAGCCGTGGACCGAACGTCATGTTCCGGGTATTCAAGTGCCCGATGAGCAAGCTGCACTCAAGGCAACATTTACCGAACCTACGGTTGAGTGTCCTGAATGTCATGCGCTGGTTACACGTACCGCGATGACATTTAATGCCTATGTTTGTCCACAATGCGATGAACATTTGCGTATGAAAGCACGCGATCGCTTAAACTGGTTCTTCGATCAGGTTCAAAATGAATTGGGTCAGGAATTTGTTGCTAAAGATCCGCTGAAATTCGTCGATAGCAAAGCCTATCCGGACCGTATGTCTGAAGCGCAAAAGAAAACCGGCGAAACTGAAGCCTTGGTGGTAATGCAAGGTTTGCTGAAAGACATTCCTGTTATCGCGTGTGCATTTGAATTCGACTTTATGGGCGGTTCAATGGGTACAGTGGTAGGTGACCGTTTTGTGCAAGCTGCTGAGCGCGCCATTAAAGAGAAACAACCTTTAATCTGTTTTGCTGCATCAGGTGGTGCACGCATGCAGGAAGGCATGTTGTCATTGATGCAAATGGCACGTACTTCTGCGGCAATTCAAAAAATGAAAGACGCTGGCCTGCCATATTTAGTAGTGTTGACCCATCCGGTTTATGGTGGCGTAACTGCATCATTGGCAATGCTCGGTGATGTACATATTGCAGAGCCTAAAGCCATGATCGGCTTTGCGGGTAAACGCGTTATTGAGCAAACTGTACGTGAAAAACTGGAAGAACCGTTCCAACGCGCAGAATATTTGCTTGATCATGGTGTAGTCGATCAAATTGTTCATCGTCACGCATTACGTGATACTGTATATCGTATTATCGCGAAACTGATGAATTTGTCTTGAACACAGCACCACTTGCAACAGACTCTTTAAACACATGGCTCGATTATTGGAGCCATGTTCACGTTACGGGTATTGATTTAGGTCTGGAACGGGTTATTCCTGTGGCTGAAAAGCTCGGTGTGACACGTCCGCAGGCCAAAGTGCTGACTGTAGCGGGAACCAACGGTAAAGGTTCAACCACCACTACTCTGGCTGCCATTTTAAATGCGCAAGGTTATCGGGTAGGACTGTATCAATCACCGCATATTTACCGTTTTAATGAACGGGTGAAACTGGCCGGGATTGAAGTGGATGATCAAACCCTGGTAGATGCCTTTGTGCAGGTGGATCAAGCCCGTCGTGACTGTGATTTAACCCTGTCTTTCTTTGAAGCCACCACACTGGCAGCTTTTGTGATTTTTCAAGTCAAGCAATGTGATGTCTGGGTGCTTGAAGTCGGGCTGGGTGGCCGTCTGGATGTAGTCAATGTGATTGATCCGGATGTCGCCGTGATTACCAATATTGGTCTGGATCACACCGACTGGCTGGGCGATAGCATTGAAAAGATTGCATTCGAGAAAGCCGGGATTATTCGTCCGAATATTCCCGTGATTTTTGGCGGTTCGCAAGAGCTTCCTCAAGCCATACAAAACAAAGCCGATGAATGTCAGGCACAACTGTTTGCCGTCAATCGTGATTATTTCTATCAATATACCGATGATGGTCAAGCCTGGATGTTTGCCTCATCGGGCACAACTTTAAAACTTCCCCTCGGTGCTCTGGCACTGGAAAATATTTCCACCGCCGTTGCCGCGATTCTGGTCAGTGGCTTAAACGTGACTCAGCATGCCATTGCACACGGCATTCAAAAGGCACAATTGCCAGGCCGCTTTGAAATACGCCAAATTCAAGATAAAACGGTTATTTTTGATGCCGGACATAATCCGCATGGCGTAGAATTTTTGTTAAATCAGTTGCGAAAATTTTTAGAATACAATAAACAGTACACAGAAGTGATCAGTGTTTTTTCCATGTTGGCGGATAAAGACATCAAATCTGTCGTAGATTTGTTGAAAGATACTGTTTTAACATGGAAAATTGCACCCTTAGCCGTTCCGCGAGCAGCCACAATCGAGCAGCTTGACGAGGCGTTACAGGGCGAAACAGTACAACACTTCAATAGTGTTCAATTGGCTTTTAAATCAGCGCTAAATGAAACAAAAAATAATCAGTTGATCTTGGTATGTGGTTCATTTCATACCTTAGAAGCGGTATGGGAGTATTTGGAAGAATGTCAATGAATAGCAAACAACGCTGGATGGGAGGCGTTGTTTTATTAGGTGGTGGTGTTTTATTGGCAGCATTGCTTCTAAAGGGTAAAGAAGAAATATACCAGAATGAACTCAGAACATCTGACTTGGCCGCCCAGGTTGAGCAAAAAAAGCCGGTAGCAGATGGGGGAATAGTTCAGTTGCAGCCTTTAACGGTTGATGTGGAAACAGAAAAACGTTTACTTGAAGAACAACGCCGGGCACGTGAAAAAGCGGTTGCAGAACAGGAAGCACGTGCAGCCGAGTTTTTGGCGATGCAGCAACAGGCTGAGGCAGAAGCGGCACGTAAGGCAGCCGAAGAATATGCCGCTTTAAATGCGCTTCGCAGTGGAGCACAGCAGAGTTCGGATAATATTCCGCCTGAACTGGTAGAAGATGAAAAAGCCAAACAAAAGCGTCTAGCTGATGAAAAGTTGCTCGCTGAAAAAAAGTTACAGCAGCAGACAGCTCAACAACAACGAACTGATGCTGATAAAAAAATAGCTGAAGAAAAACGTAAGGCCCAAGCGGAAGCCGAAAAGCAGTTAGCTGCGAAACAAGCAGCCGAGAAAAAAGCCGCTGAAGAAAAGGCAAAGCATGAGGCGGAATTAAAACGCAAAGCAGAAGCTGAAAAACAGTTGGCTGCCAAGAAGGCGCTGGAAGCCAAGAAAAAAGAACAAGCCGAGCGTGAATTAGAGGCCAAGAAAAAAGCAGAAGCCAAGAAAAAAGCAGAAGCTGAAAAAGCCCGTGATTTGCTTGAAAATGGCGATAAGCAGTGGATGGTTCAAGTGGCCTTGGCCGCCAATGAAGCCAATGCAGATGCACTGGCCTCCAAGTTGCGTGCCAAAGGTTATAAAGTGACCAAGAGCCCAACATCCAAAGGGGTTCGCATTATGGTGGGGCCGGCTAAAGATCGTGATATTGCCGACGCTACCCGTAAAAAAATTACTGCCGATGAGAGCCTGGGAATGAAGTCGGCATGGGTGATTGACTGGGTTCCGCTCGATAAGCGCTAAATCTGGCTTGAAACTAGACTAAGGTGGATTCAACAGTTGCTGTTGAATCCATTTTACATTTTCAGGACTGAATATTTTTTCAATATGAATCCAGACGGGGTGAAAGCCGTAGCCGCCATGTTTCATTTCACTGAGTGCATCCGCAATGGACCAGTTTTCAAAAATAATCCGGTACATGGCGATACTTGCACCGGTACGGTCTGAACCGTGATAACAATGGATGAGTACTTTTTGATTTAAGGCTTTGGCTTGCTGAATCTGCCGCATGACCTCTAATAAATCTTCACGCGACATTGCCCAGGTGTGGATGGGGATATGAACCAATTTAAAATCTTTGGATGGCAGCACAGTCAGATCTTTGTTTCTTGACCTTAGATTAATCACCACATCAATATCATGTGCCTTCAATTGCGGAATCAGTTCGGCATTGGGTTGTTCACTACGAAACACATGCTCGCTAATTTGATAAAAATTATCTGTTTGATTAATTAATGTTCCCCAGTGTGCAGGGCGTTGTTCAGGTGAAAATGCAGCTGTGGTCATGCATCCCTTCAAACTTGAGCTACAGAGTAAAATGGCAAGAATGGTTTTTTTTATCATGTTAGATAACGCGCCAGTTCAATAGGGTCATGTGCACAGATAATCTCAATATTTTTTTCATTTTGTGCAAGTTGCTGGATTTTGTGCAAGTTATCTATACGCCTCTGATTGTCTTCGGCAAAAAACCGCTCCAGTTTATCCAGTGTTCTTAGCCTGTTTGTAGGGTTGAGTTGCAAGTGGGAGAAATAGGCATCACCACAGAAAAACAGCCAGCCATCATTCTGCTTAATGGCAACCCCGCAATGACCCTGGCTATGACCCAGCAGGGGAATCATTAAAATTTCATCCTGGAATATGTGAAATCCCTGTACTTGATGCAGGTTAAACCAGGCTTCGCCCTGATCAGGTTCTATAAAGTTCCAGTATCGGTGCTGCCTGAATTGCTGGGTTTTATAACGGGCTTTATTTTTTAAGGAAAAAAAGTTTTGAGTAGCATTATATTCGCTGGAAAGAATATGCACGGTAGCGTGCGGAAAATCGGAAATACCGCCGGCATGATCAAAGTCAAGATGTGAAATCAGAATATGTTTTACATCTTTGGGGCTAAAGCCCAGGTTCTGAATCTGGGCAAGCGCCGTGAGTTCTAAGTTATTTTCGATGCGACCTAGCCGTGAAACCAGATTGCCTAAGCGGGCTTTGGTATGCAGATAATCTTGTACGCCTAAACCGGTATCCACCAATACCAAGCCTTGATCGGTTTCCAGCAGCAGGCAATGACAAACCACTTTGGCATGTAAACCTTTTTGCCCAAATAGCGGGCCGCACACAGGACACATCGTGCCACAGTGCAAATGATGAATGTTATAGATCACAATATTTATTCTTAAGATGATTAGGCGTAGTTATAAACTGGCTATGAAACAAACACCAACTCGATTTTGTAATTTGTTTTTTGAGTTGAATAAAAAAGCCTGTCATCAGACAGGCTTGAGCAAGATCAGGATTTGGCTTGTCATTTTAATCCTCTATTTGCTGCATACTTGCGGCAGAGCTTCTCACCTTAATGCGCGCAAGGGTAGAGCAGTATTTTCTGAGTAAAACTACGCGCTTTGCTTGTCTTGCGACAAAATAAGACAGCACTTTAATTTTAACTCGAAGCCTAGCTTCTCGTCTTCTTACGGAATATATTCCTCAGGGCAGAGCAGTGCTCTGCTTGTCCAAAACTACGCGCTGCGCTTGTCTTGCGCAAAATTAAAAAGGAATCCTTTTAATTTTGCTCAGGCTGTGGCGTTAAACGTAAATAAGGGGTTACAGCTTTATAGCCTTTCGGGAAACGTTGCTTGATTTCGTCTTCATCTTTAAGAGAAGGTACAATCACCACATCTTCACCTTGCTGCCAGTTGGCCGGTGTGGCTACCTTATGGTTGTCAGTCAGTTGCAGCGAATCAACCACACGCAAAACTTCATGGAAGTTGCGGCCAGTCGAAGCAGGATAGGTAATAATCAAACGTACTTTTTTGTTCGGATCAATAATCACCAAAGAACGAACCGTCAAGGTTTCACTAGCATTCGGGTGAATAAAGTCATACAGCGTTGAGACTTTACGGTCTTGATCGGCAATGATTGGAAAGTTTACAGAAGTGTTCTGGGTTTCGTTAATGTCCTTAATCCAGCCCTTATGTGATTCAACATCATCGACCGACAGGGCAATAGCTTTAACACCGCGCTTTGCAAATTCATCTTTCAGTTTTGCGGTATAGCCGAGCTCAGTGGTACATACCGGCGTGTAGTCAGCAGGATGGGAAAATAGAATTCCCCAGCTGTCACCCAAAAAGTCGTAAAAATTAATTGGGCCTTCGCTTGAGTCTTGCACAAAATTCGGTGCTGTATCGCCTAAATGTAATGCCATTTTTATTACCTCAAATTATTTGTTATAAACTTGGATAGGACTTAATATGGCGCATTTTTTTATGCAATGAAAATAGTGTTTTTGTATTTCTTTATGAATATATGGAATATAAAAAGTGGCTTGATTTGTAAAAACAATATGAACGGTTAGGTTTATGGCTATATTGGCTGTTTAAAATTTGTTACATTGTTTGACCTTAGCTGTCTCGTGCTAGAACAAGTGATCAGAATTTTTTTACTGGTTTTGTGCAAAGCCCTTGTACTTCAAATTTCTAGCACCATAATAACGACTGAGAAAAAATTTATTCATTCGACAAGCAAGATTTAGAGAGTCTATTCATGTTGGCAAGTCTGATCGGAGGAATCTTCGGTACCAAAAATGAGCGCGAACTCAAACGCATGCGTAAAATCGTAGACAAGATTAATGCGCTCGAGCCGACGATATCTGCACTAAGCGATGCAGACTTATCTGCAAAAACTGAAGAATTCAAACAACGATATAACAAGGGCGAAAGCCTGGATAAATTATTGCCTGAAGCATTTGCGGTTTGCCGTGAGGCGGCAAAACGAATCATGGGAATGCGTCACTACGATGTTCAGCTGATTGGTGGTATTACGCTTCACGAAGGTAAAATTGCGGAAATGCGTACTGGTGAAGGTAAAACTCTGATGGGAACCTTGGCGTGTTATCTGAATGCCATTAGCGGGCAGGGTGTGCATGTCATCACTGTAAACGATTATCTGGCACAGCGTGATGCCGAGTTAAACCGTCCCTTATTCGAATTCTTGGGTTTGAGCATTGGTGTCATTTATTCCATGCAGGACCCAACAGAGAAAGCAGAAGCCTATCGTGCCGATATTACTTACGGTACCAATAACGAATTCGGTTTCGACTACCTGCGTGACAACATGGTGTTCTCTCTGGCAGAGAAAAAACAGCGTGGCTTAATCTATGCCATTATTGATGAGGTCGATTCGATCCTGATTGATGAGGCGCGTACACCGTTGATCATTTCCGGTCAAAGTGATGACTCGTCTCAGCTATATGCGGCCATCAACAGCATTCCGCCAAAACTTCATGCGCAAAAAGAAGAAAAAGTGCCGGATGGGGGTCATTTCTGGATTGATGAAAAGCAGCGTCAGGTTGAAATGACTGAAGTGGGTTATGAAGCTGTAGAAAACCAGTTGATTCAGATGGGTTTGCTTGCTGAAGGCGAGAGTCTGTATTCACCCTCTAACCTGAACCTGGTTCATCATGTTTCTGCCGCAATTCGTGCGCACTACTTGTATCAACGTAATGTGCACTACATCATTCATGATGGCGAAGTGATTATTGTGGATGAAAATACCGGTCGTACCATGCCGGGTCGTCGTTGGTCAGAAGGTTTGCACCAAGCGGTTGAAGCCAAAGAAGGTCTGGAAATTCAGCCTGAAAACCAGACTTTGGCAACCACCACTTTCCAGAACTATTTCCGTCTTTACAAAAAACTTTCTGGTATGACCGGTACAGCCGATACCGAAGCTGCGGAAATGAAAGAAATTTATGGTCTGGATGTGGTACTGATTCCAACCCATCGACCAATGATCCGTAAAGATCAAAACGATCTTATTTATTTAAACCGCAATGGTAAATACAACGCCATTATTCAAGAAATTCAGCGCGTGCATGAAGATGGTGTGGCACCGATCCTGATTGGTACGGCAACCATTGAAGCGTCTGAAATTCTTTCCGAAAAATTGAAAGAAGCGGGCATCCCGCATGAAGTGCTGAATGCAAAACAGCATGAACGTGAAGCAGACATTATTGCCCAGGCCGGTTCACCGCGCGCTGTGACCATTGCAACCAACATGGCCGGCCGTGGTACCGACATCTTGCTGGGCGGTAACTGGAAAGCCAAACTTGCCAAAATTGAAAATCCAACTCCTGAAGATGAAGCACGCCTAAAAGCTGAATGGGAACAAAACCATGAAATGGTATTGGCGTCTGGCGGCCTGCATATCATCGGTTCAGAACGTCATGAATCACGCCGTATCGATAACCAGCTGCGTGGTCGTGCCGGTCGTCAGGGGGATCCGGGTGTTTCACGTTTCTACCTGTCACTTGAAGATGATCTGATGCGTATCTTCGCGGGTGATCGTGTTGTTGCCATGATGCGTGCGATGGGCTTGCAGGAAGACGAAGCGATTGAACACAAGATGGTGTCGCGTTCGATTGAAAATGCACAGCGTAAGGTAGAAGCACGCAACTTCGACATTCGTAAAAACCTGTTGAAATACGATGACGTGAATAACGAACAGCGTAAGATTATTTATTCACAACGTGATGAAATTCTTGCTGAAAGTACGCTACAAGATTACATCGAGGAAATGCACCATGAAGTGGTGAAGGGCGTGATTGCTAACTACATTCCACCTGAATCGATTCATGACCAATGGGATATCGATGGTCTGGAACGTGCACTGCGTGAAGAGCTCGGTATTGATTTACCGGTCAATCAATGGCTGGAAGAAGACCGTCGTTTAGACGAAGAAGCTTTGGTAGAACGTATTTCTGACGAAATTGTCGCACGCTATCGCGCTCGCCGTGAACAAATGGGTAGTGAATCAGCAGCCATGCTGGAACGTCACTTCATGTTGAGCGCTTTGGATCGTCACTGGAAAGATCATCTTGCTGCGATGGATTACTTGCGTCAGGGCATTCATTTGCGCGGTTATGCGCAAAAGAACCCCGAACAGGAATACAAGAAAGAAGCCTTTAACCTGTTTGTAAACATGTTGGCTGTCATTAAATCCGATGTAATTACAGATCTTTCGCGTGTTCATGTTCCTACAGCTGAAGAACTGGCTGAAATGGAAGCCCAACAACAAGCTCAGGCAGAAGCAATGAAGTTGAATCTGACGCATGCAGAATTTGATAATTTGTTGGCGGGTGATTTAAGCGGTACTGAAACTGTAGAAGTCGAGTCGGGCTTTAATCCGGCAGAGCAAACATTTGCACCGCCTGCAAGCCGTAATTCACCTTGTCCATGCGGTTCAGGTTTAAAATACAAGCAATGTCACGGTAAAATTTAATTTTTATCTTAAGCATTCAGCCACTTTATATATTTATTTCCCTCCGGATTTGAATCGATAAAGTGGTTTTTTTATTGCAACAAAATAAGAGTTTATTTTTGCAAGATGTGAATATGTTTGCAGAGCGCCAAATTAAGTGGTATTTAGTGCATATTGATGAACATTGACTCGCGGAAAAGACAATGAAAAAAGTATTACAACCATTGATGATTTTAGCTTTGGCTATTCCAGGTTTAGCTTTTGCCAATGAGCCATCCAAAAATGCCACAGCAAATGCTGTAAAAGATGAAAACACGACGGTGATGAGTCCGCGTACAGGAATTCGCTATACCTTTGCGAATCCGCAGCAACGTCCTGTGGTGTTAAAAACGGCAGCGATCACGCCTGCAAATGCAGCAAATGCAAACCGCATTGTCGCTTCAAATCCGGCTTTATCTGCTGCAAGTCAGGAAAAAGCCAAACAGGTACTGTTATCGGAATCGACTCAATTGGCTTCCAACTAAATCTAATCTATTGCTAAAACCAGTCTGCGGACTGGTTTTTTTATGCCTGAAAATGTCAAACTGATAAAAAATAAATCAAACAAAGTGTTCTGCTCGATTTTTTACTGAATTTCTACTAAGCTGTCTTTTTATCACGAACTTATTTGGAAGTTTAAAATGGCGGTGGGCGACTTAACAATGCCACAGATGCATGTGGTTAAAGGTGTAAAAATTGGTTCAGCTGAAGCATATGTACGCTATCAGAACCGACGTGACCTCGTTATTTTTGAATTTGCTGAAGGTTCAAACGTTGCCGGTGTGTTTACCCAAAATGCATTCTGCGCAGCACCGGTACATGTGTGTAAATCTCATTTGCAAGCGGGCAATCCGCGTTATCTGGTCATTAATACCGGTAATGCCAATGCAGGTACCGGCAAAATCGGTATGACAAATGCCCAAGCGACGTGTGCCAAACTGGCTGAACTGGCCGGTGTATCGACTAGCGAAATTTTACCTTTTTCAACTGGTGTGATTGGCGAGCAGTTGCCAATTGAACGCTTGGTGAATGGTTTACAGCCTGCATTAGACTCTTTAAAAGAAGATGCCTGGCTAGATGCAGCAACAGGCATCATGACCACGGATACGCTACCTAAAGGGGCGTCAGAACAGTTTGAAATGGATGGTGTGACCTACACCATGACCGGTATTTCTAAAGGTGCCGGCATGATTCGTCCAAATATGGCGACCATGCTCAGCTATGTAGCGACCGATGCACCCATCAGCCGTGAACTGGTACAGCAACTGTTAAAAACCACGGTGAATGTTTCATTTAACCGTATTACCGTAGATGGTGATACCTCAACCAATGACTCCTGTATTTTTGTGGCGACAGGTCAAGCGGGCGGTACTGAAATTACATCAACTGACGATGCACGTTATGCGATTGTTCTGGATGTGTTAACCCATGTTATGAAGCGCTTGGCTCAACTGATTGTACGTGATGGGGAAGGGGCGACCAAATTCATTACCGTTGCGGTTGAAGGTGGAGCAGATACCCAGGAATGTTGTGATGTAGCGTATAGCATTGCTCATTCTCCGCTGGTGAAAACTGCGATTTTCGCCTCAGATCCGAACTGGGGACGTATTCTTGCCGCAATTGGTTATGCCGGTGTTAAAAATTTAGACGTTGAAAAAATCCAGGTTTGGTTAGATGATGTACAGATCTGTAAAGATGGTGGTGCGGCAGCGGACTATACGGAAGAAGCTGGTGCACGCGTGATGTCTCAGGCTGAATTGACCATTCGGGTCGATTTGGGACGAGGACAGGCAAAAGATACAGTCTATACCTGTGATCTGTCTTATGACTATGTCAAGATTAACGCGGATTACCGTTCGTAAAATTCAAATTGAATGACAAAGCCTCCGTTGTGAGGCTTTTTTAGCATTCAATCAATCGGCAAAGGGCTGGTGAATGAGCAAATTGCCCCCATATCATCAGTGACTTGAGTACGCTTGTGTTAGGGCAAGCATGAAGATAGAGAAGACGTTGTTATGAATGATGCGACCAATTTAATTGCTAATGAAGCAAAATCGATTGTGCAGGCGCATTTAGATCGTTTAGGCGAACCTAAAGATATTCATTTAAGTGATGAGGTCAAACAGGAGAAGTTTGCGCAAATTCTGGCAGAACTCAAAAAACGTGATGCTGTCCTGGTCGCTCATTACTATTGTGATCCTGAAGTGCAAGAGATTGCAGAACTGTCGGGTGGGTGTGTTTCTGATTCCCTGGAAATGGCACGTTTTGGCCGAGACCATCCTGCCAAAACCTTGGTGGTCGCTGGGGTGAAATTCATGGGAGAAACAGCGAAAATTCTTTCTCCTGAAAAAACCGTGCTTATGCCTACCCTGGAAGCGACCTGTTCGCTGGACTTGGGTTGTCCGGTCGATGAGTTTACAGCATTCTGTGATGCCCATCCCGATCATACAGTGGTTGTATATGCAAATACATCTGCTGCTGTTAAAGCACGTGCTGACTGGGTGGTGACCTCAAGCTGTGCAGTTGAAATTATTGAACATCTGGATAGCCTGGGTGAAAAGATTATCTGGGCACCGGATCAGCATCTGGGGCGTTATATCCAGAAGAAAACCGGTGCAGATATGTTGCTATGGGATGGTGCCTGTATCGTGCATGAAGAATTCCGTGCCCGCGGTATTGCCCAGATGAAAGCATTGTATCCGGATGCAGCGGTTCTGGTTCATCCTGAGTCGCCAGAGTCAGTGGTAGACATTGCAGATGCAGTAGGAAGCACCTCGCAACTGATTAAAGCCGCACAAACGCTTCCAAATGAGCGTTTAATTGTGGCAACCGACCGCGGCATTTTCTACAAGATGCAACAAGCTGTGCCAAACAAGACATTAATCGAAGCACCGACTGCAGGTGAAGGGGCAACCTGTCGCTCATGTGCCCATTGTCCGTGGATGGCAATGAACGAATTAGATGGAATTTTAGAGGTTTTACAAAAGGGTGATCAAGAAATACACGTTGATCCTGCTCTTGCAGAACGCGCTAAATTACCACTTGATCGTATGTTAAGCTTTAGTGCGAGTTTAAAACGTTAATTTTGATCAAAAAATGCCTAAAATGCTTGATAAATAAGCGGTTGAAGCGTTTTTTTGAGTTTTTTTGAATATAGGTGTTGACGTCTCTAGGCGTCACGCCTAAAATGCACCCCGTACCGCACGATGTGCGATACACTAAAAGCTGAGATGAATCGGAGTATGGCGCAGCTTGGTAGCGCATCTGGTTTGGGACCAGAGGGTCGTAGGTTCGAATCCTACTGCTCCGACCAATTCTTCAAGGCGAGTATCGCATGATAGTAATATCATCGGTCATGCGCCTGTAGCTCAGTTGGATAGAGCATCCGCCTTCTAAGCGGATGGTCACAGGTTCGAATCCTGTCAGGCGCGCCATTTGGTAGTCTGGTATTATAGAACCAAAATGTTGTAACGGTGGATGTAGCTCAGTTGGTAGAGCCCCGGATTGTGATTCCGGTTGTCGTGGGTTCGAATCCCATCATTCACCCCAATTTCGGAGTATGGCGCAGCTTGGTAGCGCATCTGGTTTGGGACCAGAGGGTCGTAGGTTCGAATCCTACTGCTCCGACCATTTTAAGTGTCAACTTAAAAATAAATGATCCGCTTAAATGCGGTTTTTTTATGCCTGAAATTTAATAATTATCTTCAATCTTCAATCTTCAATCTTCAATCTTCAATCTTCAATCTTCAATCTTCAATCTTCGTGGTGTAAATCCATTGAGGGGTGATGAAGCGAGTTTGTTTAACTCTGGATGATGGCGTTGAATAAAAAATTCATTCCAAAATAAAATACCTTCTTGTGTGGAGTAAGGGTATAGATAAGGCTATTTTCAAATCTGGCTATACTTGCTGCTTTGATTATTGATGTATCTGGATAAGCTGTATTTAAAGACTGGCTATAATTGAAGAGAGGCAGTGTTAAAAGCATAAAAAGTAGATAAGAATAGAATTATTTATTCATGAGGAGAAATAAATAATATTTTGACCTGTTTGTGAGGGGAAACTGAAATTGTTGTTAATTTAAACTTAAAAATAATAAAAAGCCCCTGTTTTGTAGAATAAATAAACATTCGAGATGTTTTTGCTGAATTATTTAAAAAAGGGTGTTGCATTGAGGGTGAAATGCTGTAGAATGCACATCCATCGGCGGTGATGAAGATTAAAACTTCTGATAAAACAGCAACTTAGCGCGAAGTGTTAAGGTTGGGTTTTAGAAAGAAAGTTTAAAATAATTTGAATTACTGATTGACACTGGGAATATCTAGTGTAATATAGCCGACCTAGCTTGATGCTGACGAAGCATTGAGAAGATCATTAAGAGATTATGAAGAACAACTTGTGTGGATTTTTACTGGTTGATCGATCGAAATTATTTTCATTGATTGATGGTAGAAATTACTCGAAGTTTATTTGAGCAAA
>NZ_JBNCAT010000013.1:0-65319 GCF_049808495.1 Acinetobacter sp. G11 | reverse complement strand
TTATATTGTTACTTAGACAGGTAGGACATTTGATTTGTAGCGTTATTTTCATACCTCTATTTTATCAAAAGCCATATTGTTTTTTTCAGCATACTTTTTGAAACACCACCAGATTTTTAAGCTAGGGAGTTATTAAGCCCCCCTGCTGATAAAGAAATTTTTGAAACAAAAAAGCCTGCAAATTGCAGGCTTTTTATTTAATTATTCTAGTAATTAACGCTGAACTTTTTGTTCAATCTCTTCTACGCTGGTATGGCGTACATCTAAACCCTTGACCATATAAATGACTTGTTCAGAAATATTGCGGGCATGGTCGCCAATCCGTTCCAGAGAACGCAGCACCCACATCACATTGATGACCCGGGAAATATGCCGCGGATCTTCAATCATATACGTCATTAAAGTACGGGTCGCAGACTGGTATTCACGGTCAATATCGGCATCGGCCAGCAGCACACGCAAAGCCTGATCAACATCCAGACGGGCAAAAGCATCCAGGGCGTCATGAATCATCACCCGAACCTGATTACCAATATGACGGGTTTCCATATAACCACGCGGTGAACTGCCCTCTTCACATAAATTTTGTGCAATACGGGCAATTTTTGCCGCTTCATCACCAATACGTTCCAGGTCAGTATTGGCCTTGGACATGGCAATGACCATACGCAAATCAATTGCAGCAGGATGACGGCGTGCCAGAATCAGGGTCAAGGCTTCATCAATCTCGGTTTCCATACGATTGACCACATTGTCCTGAAATTGCACCTCAATCGCTAAAGTGGCATCGGTATCCAACAAGGCATGAATACTGTTGGCCACTTGCTGTTCGACCAGGCCCCCCATGGTCATGAATTTGGTATTTACATCTTGCAAATCTTCATTAAATTGCGAAGAAATATGGTGATTTAACACCGGATTATTTGGCAAGGGACGTACTCCACAACAGCGATTTTAAAATGAATGATTGTGTTCAATATTAAAGCATATCAACTATGAAGTTTTTATGACAAAAACTGCAAGATTAGCCGGCCGGCTTGAACGACTTGTCAACCAGCCAGGCATTCATTTCTTCAAGGTCTTTTTCGGTCAATTTACCGACCGATGCTTTTAAACGCAGCACATTAATCAAATAATCATATTTTGCGTTTAAATAATCCTGTTTGGCAGAAAAAGCATTGCGTTGGGCCAGCAGCACATCGACCATGGTTTTTAAGCCTTCCTGATATTGTGCCTGAGAGGCCCGGGAAACCACTTCCGAGGAATCCATGGCAGCTTTTCGTGCCTGCAATTTGGCTTGATCGGTTTCTACCTGCATATAAGATTTTTTCACATCGGTATTGGCCTTGCGAATCGCAGCATCCAGTTGAGATTCGCTTTTTTTCACGTTCACCGCGGCTTTTTGAATGGATTTCTGTGTTCTGCCCCCGGTATAAACGTTCCAGTTCATCTCTACGCCAATCTGGTCAAACTTGCCATCGCTGGACACCACATTTTGCGGGGACTGCTTGATATAACCATACGTCCCTACCGCCTCAATTTGTGGATATAAGGCGGCTTTTTCTACCCGCTTCTGGTCTTCTGCATAATGCTGCTGTATGCGTGCCTGCTGAACAGAAAGATTCTGGCTGAGTGCCAGCGCTGTCCAGGCATCCAGATCTGCTGGATAAGGCTTCTGAAATTGAAAATCGTCCCGGAGTACGGCTAGACTTTCTTGATAGGGTCCGATTAACTGGGACAGTTGTTCCTGTGCCAAAACCAGTTGCACATGCGTGGCAATTCGGTTGGCCCGGGCACTTTCATATTGTGCATTGGCCTCACTGACATCGCTTTTTGCCACCAGGCCTTCTTTCAGTTTAGCATTCATGACATTCAGCTGTTCGAACAGAGCTTTTTCTTCCTGAAGATTGGCTACGGTTAAACTCTGCTGACGCAATACATTAAAATAACTTTCAGAAACATTTAAAATGTGTTCCTGGCGCTGCAATTGTAAAGTGATTTCACTCAGGCTGACGGACGTTTTGACCTGTTTTAAACCTTCCCAGGCATCCCAGCGGAAGATCGGCTGGCGTGCAGTAATGGCAATTTGTCGAGTATTGGACGATGAAGCCGCAAATGCATCGGAAGGAAAACCCGGAATAGTGCTGTCACTGGTCTGCTGGCTTTTACGCGCCACATTTCCAGAAATAGTCACCGTTGGCAGTAAATTCCCTTTGGCAATGCCCAAATTGAGTTGATCTGCTTCATACTGTAAAAGATTGGCTTGCCAATTGGGATCGCTGTTTTTTGCCCGCTGATAGGCTTCCACCAAATCTAAAGCATGACTCCATGAGCTGAACAACAACGCACATGCACCAATGACTATTTTAATATCCATTTTTTATCGTAAATCCCGACTCGCGACCATCCATAGACACGCATATTTATAATAAAGGCTATGCAATATTAAAATGATCTTCTCAATTTTCCGTATGATTTTTATTAATTTTTACAATATGTACCCGCATTATCCATTAGTCTCCATAATTATTTTCCGATAATCACAGCGCGTAACCAAAACCCTTCATAATACTACACAGACAAAGACTTTTTCAGTTATAAAATATCCATCTCCCCTATAAATCATTGCCGCATGTACCCGATATAGAATGACTGTGCCTTTAAAAACAAAATTTTCTGTTAAGCAATGCTTTCCCTTTTTTATTTTTATGCTTCTGCTCGGGTGTCAAAAACCCGAGCCTCAACCTATCCCGGAACAGGTACAAAAACAATCACAACAAGATGAAACGGTAGATTTATCGCTATTATGTAAAAACCTTGAAAAAAATATGCTGGCTATTAATTCTGAACGTACCACTTTTGCCTTGGAACAGATCAATCAGGATTTAAAATTATGCTTGCCGCTGTCTACATTTGCAGAACAACAGCATTTATTAAAACTCTCCAATCAAATGTATAACAACTTTCTCCGCGTGGACAGAACGGCGCCGCAACAAGTTGCTTTCGAAGCCTATGCTTTTGATTTGTCCCAGCACCCCACCATTCAACAGAATCATTTTGAACAACTGAATTTACGTGATCAATATTTATTGAAACATAAAGGGCAGGCATATATAGAGATGTATGATACGGGTAAAGACCGGGTCAATTATCGCCGCAGTCCTGAATATTTAGCCAGAATTTTTGCGCCTTATATGCCGCCAGCCGAACAGGTCTTTATCGAAAATTTGGCTAGCCAAAATATGCTACCGGTATTTTCAGATCAAATCCTAATTATTGAACCGCACGAAATTGTGTCCCGAGCTTTATTTTGGGAAGATTATTTAAATCAATATCCAAAGAGCAGCTATCGCAAAGATGCTGAGTATCTTTTACAGATGTATACCCTGTTTTTATTTAAAGGCATGAGTGATTCACCTGTCTCGGATACTTATCTGGATCAATATGCCATCCAAAGTAGTTCGCTGGATGAAATTGAAAAATTAGCCCAGGTCAAAAATTCACATTTAGCCGTTCAAGCGAACAAGTTTCTGCAATTTCTGCAATTATCTGAACAGCAGCGTTTAAAAGAAATTCCAGTCCAGCTCAGCCCTAAAGAACAACAGTCGATGTCTGAAAAGCAGCTTGCACTCAAACAGTTAGATGAATATTTAGGTCTACAAAATCTAAGCCTTTCCAACCCGCGCGACTGTTTTAGTGATGCGGTTTGTCTTTAAGCCTGGGTCGCTCTCCCTGTTCAATACCCCAGGCAAAAGCGATATTTTATGTGAATGTTTTTTTGTGGTTCGGCATGTTAAGATGACGCATAGCTTGACGGAGCGCGAGTAATAACTTGCTGAGATCACCTAAATTCTATATGCAGCTATGGCATTTGATGGTGAGTACCGTTGAACCTGATCAGGTTAAGACCTGCGTAGGAATCAAGCCATCAAAAAACCTAAGCCTTCAATTTATCCATGCTGATTTTTACAATCAATCTATCCGGATAAAACAGCCACGTTTTTGGTCGTGCTTGATTCGTTGATGTCATTCACAAGGATCATTACCATGGACCAATTAACGAATCGCTCTGCAACAGATATTTCCGCTCAACATGAGCAAGATGCCAAAGATCTCACCCGAATTTTACCCGCTTCCAGAAAAGTCTACATTCAAGGTTCACGTAGCGACATTCAGGTTCCCATGCGTGAAATTTCCCTGACCGAGACCCCAACCGGTCTGGGTGGCGAACACAATCCGGCCATTATGGTCTATGACACGTCAGGCGTTTATACCGACCCGAACGTGGCCATTAACCTGAATAAAGGTTTGCCCAATGTGCGTGAAACATGGATTGAGGAACGCCAGGATACGGAACGATTAGCGACCCTGAGTTCTGTTTTTGGACAGGAACGCCTGAAGGATATTCGCACGGCAGACATCCGTTTCGCCCATATTCAAAAGCCGCGCCGTGCCAAAGCGGGCAAAAATGTGACCCAGATGCACTATGCACGTCAGGGTATCATTACCCCGGAAATGGAATATATCGCCATTCGTGAAAACCAGCGCCAGCAGGAAGATGTGGATGCACGCCAGCATGCCGGGCAAAATTTCGGGGCCAAAAACCTGACCGAAATTACCCCTGAATTCGTGCGTCAGGAAGTCGCGGAAGGCCGCGCCATTATTCCGGCCAATATTAACCATCCTGAAATTGAGCCGATGATTATCGGCCGTAATTTCCTGGTGAAAATCAATGCCAACATTGGCAACTCCGCGCTCGGTTCCAGCATTGATGAAGAAGTGGCAAAAATGACCTGGGCGACCCGCTGGGGCGCAGACACCATTATGGATTTGTCGACCGGCAAAAATATTCATGAAACCCGTGAATGGATTATCCGCAACTCTCCGGTTCCAATTGGTACCGTCCCGATTTATCAGGCGCTGGAAAAAGTAAATGGTGTTGCCGAAGACCTGACTTGGGAAATCTTTAAAGACACCCTGATTGAACAGGCCGAACAGGGCGTGGACTATTTCACCATTCATGCGGGTGTGCTTTTAAGATATGTACCTTTAACTGCCAACCGCTTAACCGGAATTGTCTCACGCGGCGGTTCCATCATGGCGCAGTGGTGTCTGGCGCATCATCAGGAAAATTTCCTCTATACGCATTTTGATGAAATCTGCGAAATTATGAAAGCCTATGATGTATCCTTCAGCCTGGGGGATGGCTTGCGTCCGGGCTGTATTCAGGATGCCAATGACGAAGCACAGTTTAGTGAACTGCGTACTTTGGGCGAACTGACCCATCGTGCCTGGGAACATGATGTACAGGTGATGATTGAAGGTCCGGGGCATGTACCAATGCACATGGTCAAAGAGAATATGAATCTGCAACTGGAAGTTTGTCAGGAAGCCCCTTTCTATACCCTCGGTCCTTTAACCACTGATATTGCCCCAGGCTATGACCACATTACCTCGGCAATTGGCGCGGCCATGATTGGCTGGTACGGTACTGCCATGCTGTGCTATGTCACCCCGAAAGAGCATTTAGGCCTGCCGAACAAGAAAGATGTCAAAGACGGTATCATCACCTATAAAATTGCTGCCCATGCAGCCGATTTGGCCAAGGGACATCCGGGTTCGCAGGTGCGTGATAATGCCCTATCCAAAGCGCGTTTCGAATTCCGCTGGGAAGATCAGTTCAATTTGAGTCTGGACCCGGATACTGCACGTAGCATGCATGATGAAACCATGCCGAAGGAAGCGCACAAGTCTGCACATTTCTGTTCCATGTGTGGTCCTAAATTCTGTTCGATGAAAATCACTCAAAATGTGAGGGATTATGCGAAAAATCAAAGCAACGAGGGACAGCGCCAAGAACAGGATACAGAGATTGAAGCAGGTTTGAATGCCATGAAAACCAGCTACCATGAACATGGTCAAAAATTGTACCACAAGCTGTAATTCTTAAAAAAAAATCTTTTATTTTCATAAAATTCTCAGTTAGGATGAATGTATGCTTTTCATCCTGACTGAGCTATATGAACATTATTAAACAAGCGACATATAACCGCGACCAAGTCAAAATTCAGTCCCGTGAATATCTTTTTCGTGGCTTCATTCAGGTTGAAAAAGTCAATCTCTGCCATCGTTTATTTAACCAGAGCGAATTCACTCCGGTCATGCAGCGTGAACTGATTCACCGCCCTGAAGCGGCAGGTGTACTGATTTATGATGATGCCCAGCAGAAATTTGCCCTGATTGAACAATTCCGTGTCGGTGCAATGGATGATCCAGAATCTCCCTGGCAACTGGAAGTGATTGCCGGTGTACTCGATGGGGATGAATCGCCGGAAAGCTGTATACGTCGTGAGAGCCTGGAAGAATCAGGCTGTGAGATTGATCAGTTGCAGCTTTTATTCAGCTTTTATCCTTCGGCTGGGGCCTGCTCTGAACTGTTCCATTTATACAGTGCCCAGACCCATCTTCCGAAGCAGGGCGGAATCTTTGGCATGCCGGATGAAGGAGAAAACATTCAACTGCATATCATTGATTATAGTGAAATAGCCACCTTACTGTGTAATGGTCGCTTAAAGAATGCACCGGTCATAATGGCCTTGCAATGGCTGCAACAACATATTAAAACAACAAGGAATGTCTAAGGAGTCGGACATGACTTTATACCAGCACAACGAAGATCAGCAAGACTGGACCATTATTCAAATTTCAGACACACATTTGATGAATCAGGAAGATTTAGAATTTGTGCACATGAATCCAGAACACAGCTTTCAATCGGTTATGCAGCAAATTCGACAGCAATATCCAAATGTCGATGCCATTATCAATACGGGTGACCTGGCTCAAGTCCCGGTTGCAGAAACCTATAGCCGTTATCTGTCTTTCATGCAGCGGCTAGGAATCCCGTTTTATCAAATTCCGGGCAATCATGACAATATTGATCTCTTCCCTTTTTACCAAAATAAGGACGAGGTGCAGGCCATTCATTTTGGCAGATGGAGCTTTGTGCTGTTAAACAGTGCTGTACCCGACAGAATAGACGGCTGGATTGAACAAGAGCAATTGCAACAACTGGATATACTTTTAGCAAAACTGCAACAGCAATCCGTGATCGTGGCATGCCATCATCATCCTTTTGCAATGCAATCCAAATGGATCGATCAGCATATGCTGAAAAACACTGAAAACCTGACCGACATTCTGGCCAAGCACAGCAATGTCAAGGCAGTTATTTTTGGTCACGTACATCAGGATTCCTGTCATGAATGGCAGCACATCCGGTTTTTTTCTACGCCATCCACCTGTGTTCAGTTCAAACCTTTCAGTGAAGATTTTGCCCTGGATAATGAAATGCCGGGTTTTCGTGTCCTGCATTTAAAAGCCAATGGTGAACTTGAAACCCAAATTCACCGAGTCCAAACAGCACGACAACAAATTAATGGTGAAATTTCAGGTTATTAACTTTTCATTTTGCTTTTTTTCTATTACTTTATGGCTTCTGAAGGAAGCATGATCGATAGAATCCAAGCATCAAAGACTATCAAAAAGCACAAAAAGTCTATATGATGACGACCCTCGAAGGAAAATCTCCTTAGGGTTGGATAAAAACACTTGCATATCACCATATTTTTTGCGTATAGATAGTACGCATATGATGAGGAATGCCCTATATGGCGAATGACAACCAAAATCAAGTCTTGGACGAACAAACTGATGTTGTAGATGAAAAATCTACCAAACGCGTGCGTAAAACAAAGCCAAAAGCGTCAGAAAGTGGTTCTACTGCTAGCTTATTTGGTATTGCACCTTATCAGCCTAAAAAAAATGAAGAATACATGTCTGAAGGACAGCTTGAGCATTTCCGCCAGATCTTGATGGCATGGAAAGCAGAGTTGATGTCTGAAGTAGACCGCACCCTAAACACCATGCAAGACGAAAATACCGCATTGCCTGACGTGAATGACCGTGCCACACAAGAAGAAGAGTTTGCCATCGAACTCCGTACCCGTGACCGTGAACGCAAGCTGATCCGCAAGATTGAGCAATCTATCGAAGCGATTAAAAACGACGATTACGGTTTCTGTGAAACATGTGGTATTGAAATTGGCCTGCGTCGTCTTGAAGCACGTCCAACGGCTACCCTTTGTATTGACTGCAAAACCCTGGCAGAAATCAAAGAGAAGCAAAATAACGGTTAATACTGTGTTAAGTAATCCCTCCCTGACCCTCCCTTTAAGAAAGGGAGGGAAAGCAGAAGAGAATTACGTGGGTCGGTTTGCGCCATCGCCAACCGGCCCTTTGCATTTTGGTTCACTCATTACAGCGGTGGCCAGTTATTGCGATGCCCGTGCCCATCAGGGTCAATGGCTGGTCCGGATTGAAGATACCGACATTCCGCGCATTTATCCCGGTAGTGAAGAACATATCCTGCGCTCAATCGATGCGTTCCAGTTTGAGCCCGATGCCGAGATCATTTTCCAGAAAGATCGCCTCGATATTTATGAATCTGTCATAGAACAGCTGCATCAGAAAGGCTGGGTCTATGCCTGCCAGTGCACCCGTAAAATGCTCGGCTCCAATCATATCTACGTCGGAACCTGCCGCGATTTAAACCTGCCTTTCGAGCAGCAGGCCATTCGTCTGAAAGTATCAAATCAGGCCATTTGTTTCACCGATCGCCTGCAAGGAACCCATTGTTCCAATCTGCAACACGACCTGGGTGATTTTGTGTTGAAGCGCCGTGATGGCATTATCAATTACCAGCTGGCAGTGGTGGTCGATGATTATCTGCAAGGCATGACCCATGTGGTTCGCGGTGCCGACCTGCTGGATAATACCGAAAGGCAAATCTGGCTCGGTTCGCTGCTGGGTTATCCGCAACTTGAATATATGCATCTGCCTTTAGCAATGAACGCTCAGGGACAGAAACTCTCTAAACAGAATCTGGCCCAAGCACTCGATCTCAAGCGTGCTCCCGAATTATTGCAACAAGCCATTCGCGCCTTGCACCAGCCGGAAGTCGATTTAGACCTACCGGAACATATGCTGAAACAGGCCATTGCCCAGTGGAATACAGACTTCATTCCACATACAACTGAGCTACACGGCAGCTATTTATAAACCTCGGATTATCGTTAAGCTAAAAATACCTACAGCAGACAATGGCAGACTCAAAATGTTTTTTATATTTGGCATTGGTCCTAAAACCAAAGTGGTCGAGAAAAGTCAGTTTTTATGTCCGGTATGCAGAACCCGAAGTGCTTATGAATTGAAACAGCAACGCAATTATTTTTCTTTATTTTTTATCCCGCTGATTCCCCTGTCCAAGGCAAAAGGAGAATTTGTGAAATGCTTACATTGTGGAACGGAAATGCCGAGCACAGTGTTAAACCATGCTCAGCCAGACTGATCGTCCGAATCAACGCTAGAAGCTTGACTCTTCTTTGCTTGGATTGGCTTTTTGTGTAGTGGCATCAATTTTCAAAATCAGGCTGATCATCACTGCACACATAATTAACGATGAACCGCCATAACTGATAAACGGCAAGGTCAAACCTTTGGTCGGCAACATGCCCATATTCATCCCGGCATTCACCAGAATTTGCAGCAGGAAGATGATACTGATGCCATAGGCCAGATAACCTGCACGCAAGTATTGATACTGCAAGGCACGATGTCCAATCTTGATACAGCACACCACCATCATGAAGGACAGGATCAATACCGTGCTGATCCCGAAAAAGCCGAATTCCTCACCCAGAATCGCCAGCATAAAGTCCGTATGCGCTTCAGGCAGGTAAGACATTTTCTGGATACTATGACCCAGCCCTACCCCAGTCCATTCACCCCGGCCAAAGGCCATCAATGCATTGGAAAGCTGATAGCCGGTGCCCAAGGGATCCGCCCATGGATTGGTAAAAGACAAGGCACGCTGTAAACGGTAAGGCTCGAAAATAATCGCCGCAGCCAAAGCGCATACAATCGCGATCAGGAAGAAAATAAACTGGATCGGCGGTGCCCCCGCCAGGAAGAACACACCTAAAATCATCAGGACGATCACCGCAGTCGCACCCAGATCTGGTTCCAGCAGGATCAAGCCTACCGTGATGATCATCACGCCGACCAGTCGATACAGGCCGGAAGCACTGCTTCTCACCTCTTTTGCCCGTCGTACCACATAATCTGCAGTAAAGATGGCCATCATGACCTTGGCCACTTCGGAGGCCTGCAAGGTAAAGCCAGCAATACGAATCCAGCGGGTGGAACCATTGACCTCTGTACCGACGACCAATACCACAGCCAGCAACAAAATGGTCATGATCCACAGCGGGAAGGTATTATTAAACCAGACATTCAGCGACACTTTATACGCCAGAAATGCAGCTAAGCCTGCCGCAAAAATGGAAATGCCGTGTCGAATCACAAAATGAAATGGATTTTCATGTAAACGGTCTGCATAGGGCATCGATGCCGATGCCACCATGATGGAGCCAATACATAGCAAGGCAATTACACAGAAAATCAGTACATTACGTGGCGTTACTTCCGCGGGAATTTTCGATCCCCACTCATTGTAGAGCTGATTAATTTTATTTATGGTCGTCTGAGCTAACCCAGCCATACAACTTTCCTTATCGTTCTTCTAAGCAAGTGTGTTCACACATTCAACAAACTGGTGTCCACGTTCACTATAACCCTTAAACATATCAAAACTTGCACATGCAGGTGACAATAACACCACATCATGCGCTTGGGTATGTTGCTGGCATAATTCCACCGCTTCTTTTAAAGATTCGGCATGAAGCAATGTCGTGGTGCCTTGAATGGCTGCTTCAATAATTGGACGATCTTCACCAATTAAAACCGCGACTTTGGCATATTTGCTTAAAGACTCGCGTAATGCAGTGAAATCCTGACCTTTACCCTGCCCACCCAGAATGATCGCGACTTTACCCTGTTGCGGCTCAATCGCTGCACCTAAACCATCAATGGCCGCCAGTGTTGCGCCAATATTGGTCCCTTTGGAGTCATTATAATAACGGACGCCATGTACTTCTTTGACAAATTCACAGCGGTGTTCCAGGCCTTTAAAGGTTTTCAGCGTTTCCAGCATGCTGTCCAGCGGTAAACCAATGGCTTCACCCAAAGCCAGGCAAGCCAAGGCATTGGCTACGTTATGCGTCCCTTGAATGTACATGTCTGCACTTTTCAACAGGCGCTCACGGCCACGTGCCAGCCAGATCGTGCCATTATCTTCTTTCAAGATGCCGTACTGATTTAAATCCGGTGCATTCAGGCCAAAGCTCTGCATGGGTGTCGTATCGGGAACCAGTGGACGAGTAAGTGAATCATCACGGTTAAACACGACTTTTTTCACGCCCTGGAAAATACGATGTTTTGCAGTGTGATAACCAAACATATCGCCATGACGATCAAGATGATCTTCACTCATGTTGAGTACCACGGCCACTTCTGCATTCAAATTCGAGGTGGTTTCCAACTGGAAGCTGGACAATTCCAGAATATACAGTTCAGGATCGTCTTTGGTTAAATCCAGTGCCGGACGACCTAAATTACCGCCTACCGCCACTTTCTTGCCGGCATCTTTGGCCATTAGGCCAATCAGGGTCGTTACGGTACTTTTGGCATTTGAACCGGTAATCGCCACAATCGGTTTATCGGTGGCACGGCGCAAAATCTGAATTTCACTGACCACTGGAATGCCTTGGGCAATCGCCGCCTGAATTTCTGGAATCTTTGGATCAAGCCCCGGACTGATCACAATTTCTTCTGCTTGCATTAAGAGCTCTTGATCAAGCTGACCAAAACTGGTCTGAACATCGGCAGGAATCTGGTCATATCCGGGAGGTGTCTTTCGAGAATCTGTTGCTGCAACGCGGTAGCCATGTTCATGTAAGAAATTGACTGCTGCAACACCTGAAATTCCGAGTCCTGCAACAACTTTTAATCCACCACGCTGTATTAACATTTTTGCCCCATTTTATGGTCTGTTTCTAAAACTGACAAAATGTTAGCACTTTGCTGTTTTGAATGCTTTTTCTGTTTTGACTTTATCTCGGCTTTTTTGTGTCAGCGCGTAAAAAAACCGTCATAAAAATGACGGTTTTGCAAAATTCTTATTGAAGAGGGAAATATAACTTGAAAGTTATTTCCATTTTACTGCCTGGACTTCAGGTTTTTTCGGAACCTGTTCTTCATTTGCAGCACAGCCACAGCTCCCTCCGCAACCTGAAACCATCGCCGGCTTTAACCACTTCGCCAACGCTGTCCAGCCTTGCTTTGCACAGTACTGAGACAGTGCCGTGAAGACCGAGTTTGATGTTCGGGGAAAAACTTTCTTGAACACCACGACAGCACTCCAAAGGACCAAAGCAGCCACTATCAGAATTTCAATCATTTCAGTCTCCTTTCACAGCCTTAAATAAGCTTATCCAAAGTAATGTGAAGCAATTTGATAGGTCAGGAATGACATCAGATATGCCAGACCAAACAGGTAAAGAGTCATAAAAGACATGGTTTTCCACGACCCTGTTTCACGGCGTACCGTGGCCAGCGTCGCCAAACAATGCGGCGCATAGATAAACCAGACCAGCAGGGACAAACCGGTCGCCAATGACCAGCCCAGTTCACCTGTACTACCAATAATAGAGGCCAGACCCTGTGACATGGCATCCTCATCTACCGCAGAAAGTGCATATACGGTACCCAGTGCAGCCACCACCACTTCACGAGCCGCCATCGCCGGAATTAAAGCAATGCAGATTTGCCAGTTAAAGCCCAGTGGGGCAAAAATTGGCTGCATCAAATGTCCCAGCATCCCTGCAAAGGAATAGTCAATTGCCGGGGCAGTCGCACCTTCCGGAGCTTGCGGGAAGGTACACAGAAACCACAGTAAAATAGACAGGGCAAAGATGATGCCACCGACACGTTTCAGGAAGATCTTGGCGCGATCCAGCAAGCCAATCCAGACGCTTCTGATATCGGGGAAACGGTAGCTTGGCAATTCCATTAACAACATATGCTGTGATTTGTCTTTCTGGAAAAATTTCAGCACGGTTGCCACAACCAAGGCACTGACAATCCCGGCCATATATAGGCCAAACAGCACCAAACCTTGTAAATTGAATATGCCCCAGACCATTTTTTCCGGGATAAAAGCCGCAATCAGCAAGGCATACACCGGCAAACGGGCCGAACAGGTCATCAGCGGTGCCACAAAAATGGTGGTTAAACGGTCACGCGGATCACTGATGCTGCGGGTGGCCATAATGCCCGGCACCGCGCAGGCAAAGCTGGACAGTAATGGAATAAAAGCACGACCTGACAGACCGGCTTTAAACATCAGCTTATCCAGCAAAAATGCTGCACGTGGCAGGTAACCCGATTCTTCCAGCACCAAAATGAAAAAGAACAGGATTAAAATCTGCGGCAGAAACACCACCACACCACCGGCACCGGCAATGATTCCATCCACCACCAGACTATTTAGCAATGGATGTGCAATATGCTCACCCACGGTCTCTCCCAGCCATCCGAAGGCTGCTTCAATACCATCCATAAAGGGGGCTGCCCAGGCAAATACCGCCTGGAACACAACAAACATCATCAGGGCCAGACTGACCAGACCTAGAACAGGATGCAAAAATATTTTATCGAGGAAATCTGAACGTTTATCTTCCTGTTCTACCGAATGCACCACATCATGCAAAATGGTTTCAATCTTATGATGGCTGCTGCCGCTTAAACCGCTCAGTTCGGTATGTGGCGTTGAATATTTGCCTTGATCCAGCGCATTCATCAGGTTTTCAATGCCTGCATTACGGACGGCCACGGTTTCCACGACTGGAATGCCAAGACGCTCTGACAATTTCTGGGTATTAATTTGCATACCACGACGGCGCGCTTCGTCCATCATGTTCAATACCAGTAAAATCGGACGGCCCAGCTCAATCATTTCCAGAACCAGACCCAGATGCAGTTTCAGGTTAGTCGCATCGACCACACACAGGAATGCATCTTGCTGGCCTTCTTCTGCAATTTTGCCTTGTACCACATCGCGGGTAATCGCTTCGTCCGGACTGGTTGCATCCAGACTATAAGTCCCCGGCAAATCCAGCACACGTACAGCTCGCGCTGAAGGTAAAGTAAACTGACCCACTTTACGTTCAACCGTGACCCCGGCATAGTTGGCTACTTTTTGTCGTGTTCCGGTTAAATGGTTGAATAATGATGTTTTACCACAGTTAGGGTTACCTACAAGGGCAATACGTAGCGCATCACTCATGCAGTGATCCCCTCTTCAATTTCAATCTTTTCAGCTTCAACTTTGCGCAGTGCGAAACGGGTAAATCCCACCTGAATCAGGATAGGATCACCCCCAAAAATACCTTTGGTAATGACCTGAACTTTTGTTCCCGGTACAAAACCTAAAGTTTCTAAACGACTCGCCACCAGATCAGTCTGAGCTGTATCACCATCCAAAGTACGATTCACTTTGCGAATGATGGCCGTTTGTTTCACTTTCAAATCAGATAATCGCACCGCATCTAATCCTAAAATATTTGCTACAGTATACAAACAAATGAGAATAATTACCAAGTAAGGTTTATTCCAATTCTCATCTTGTGTGCCGCGTTCGACATTGCAAAAAAATTGGTCTACATTGATGCAGTCCAAGAAAAACTTGGATTTTTCATTCAATGTAGAAGTGACATGCTCAATAAAAAGCCGCGTATTCCTGCACCCGTCAACATTCCGGAACATTTAAGTTTTTTACAGGGCTTTCGGGATTACTTAATTGCCCAAACTGTCAGTCCGCATACTCGCAACGCTTATCTGTCTGATTTAATTCAATGTAGTGAGTGCAATACGGTTTCGATGCAGGACTGGAACAGTGATGATATCGCCGATGTGTTACTGAGCCTGACCAAACAGGGCAAAAGCCCGCGCTCGATTGCCCGCTCGCTGTCTGCACTGCGCTCCTTTTATAAATTTTTGCGTGAACAGAAATTACGCAGCGACAATCCGGTCGCGACCCATAAAACCCCTAAAATTGGTCGGGCCTTGCCTAAAGATTTATCTGAAGCCGATGTTGAAGCCCTGATTAACGCACCCGACATTAATACGGCACTGGGCTTACGTGACCGGGCGATGTTTGAAGTGCTGTATGCCTGCGGGCTGCGGGTATCTGAATTACTGAATTTAAGACTGGAACTGATTAATTTAAAACAGGGTTATTTGCGTATTGTAGGCAAAGGCAATAAGGAACGTCTGGTGCCTTTGGGACAGGTCGCTTGCGAATGGATTGAAAAGTATCTGCATGAAGCACGTGCCAGCCTTTATAAGTCCGCCACCGACTATGTGTTTTTAACCCAGCATGGCGGCATCATGAGCCGGCAAAATTTCTGGTACGCCATTAAGCGCTATGCACTGCAAGCCGGAATTCAGGCCGAACTTTCGCCGCATACCTTGCGTCATGCTTTTGCCACCCATTTGCTCAATCATGGTGCCGACTTGCGTGTGGTCCAGATGCTGCTTGGGCATAGTGATCTGTCCACCACGCAAATTTATACCCACGTGGCTCAGGTTCGCATGCAACAGTTACATGCCACTTATCACCCACGCGCTTAACGGCAGCAAATATCAGACCAAGAAATTTTATCGCAGGCATTTTTTTTTGTTATGCTTACTCACCTGTTTTTTATACCTACAAGAAAGGGTTGTTTATGTTATTTACCCGTTCAAAAATTTTTCTCGCATGTACACTTGCTGCAGGCTTGGGATTAACGGCCTGCTCCAATTCGAATAATGATGAAAAAAAACAAAGTACTTTAACCGCTAGTGCACCTGCAACCGGGGAAGCATCCAACCTTTCAGAACGCAATGCGCAGCAACGGCTGATCAATACACTGCAGCAGCACTTCAAGAAAGCCAATATCAATGCCAAAATTTTAAACATTAAGGCGACCGAGATTCCCAATCTGTATTGGGTCAACCTGGAAGGCATGTCCTCTGTGTATGCCACTGCCGATGGCAAATACATTATTCAGGGTGACGTGCTGCGTCTAGGCGACAGTAAAATTCACAATGTCAGTGAAAGCCTGCAATCCGAAGCCAATAAAAAGCTGCTGGCCAACTTAAAAGCCGAAGATTTGCTGATTTATAAAGCGCAAGGCAAAACCAGACATGTCGTGTATGTGTTTACCGATGTCAGCTGTCCGTATTGCCACAAACTGCATGAGCATATGGGCGAAATTAATGCCAAGGGCATCGAAGTACGCTATATCGCCTGGCCACGTGGCGAGCAGTTCATGCCAGCCATGGAAAGCGTGTGGTGTAGTGAAGACCGTCAGGCGGCTTTTGACCAGGCCATTGCCGGTGTACCGCTTGCTCCAGCGACCTGTAAGAATCCGGTCAGAGATCAATATCAGCTGGGGCTGAATATGGGCGTCAATGGCACTCCGGCCATTTATAATAGCGAGGGTGTTTACCTGGGTGGATATCTATCGCCTGAAGAATTGGTAGAGCGTTTAAATAACTAATTTTTATCAGTTCGTTTACTAAATTTAATAGGTAGAGATAAAGTGATTTCTGCCCTAGAGTCTGGCCGTTTTTTTAGCTATGATCTAGATTCGCTTAAAGTTGAATACATATTTGGAGTGTGACGTGAAACCAGTTCGTCTGGCAATCCTCGGTCTAGGTACTGTGGGTGGTGGTGCCCTTAAACTACTAAAAGAAAATGCTGCTGAGATTAAACGTCGCACCGGTCGTGAAATTGAGATTACCCATGTCGGTACTCGTCGCCCTCGTCCTGATCTGGATTTGCCTGCTTCAGCGAAACAAAGTGCTGATCTGCTCGATATCGTTCGTCAACCGGATGTCGATGTTGTGGTAGAAGTCATGGGCGGCATTCACCCTGCTTATGAAGTCATCATGGAAGCGATGAAACACGGCAAGCACATTGTGACGGCCAACAAGGCCCTGCTTGCTGAACATGGCAATGAGCTGTTTAAAGCAGCCGAAGACCATGCCGTGCAAATTGCCTATGAAGCAGCCGTTGCCGGCGGTATTCCAATTATTAAAGTGATTCGTGAAGGCTTGGCGGCCAACAAGATTGACTGGCTGGCTGGCATCATTAACGGTACAGGCAACTTCATTTTAAGTGAAATGCGTGAAAAAGGCCGTGCTTTTGCAGACGTGCTGAAAGAAGCACAGGAACTGGGTTATGCTGAAGCCGATCCAACCTTTGACGTTGAAGGCATTGATGCCGCACATAAACTGACCATTCTGGCTTCATGTGCCTTTGGTATTCCGCTACAGTTCGACAAGGTCTTCACTGAAGGCATCAGCAAAGTGACTGCTCAAGATGTAAAATACGCAGAAGACTTGGGCTTCCGTATCAAACATTTGGGTATTGCACGACGCACCGATACCGGGATTGAATTACGTGTCCACCCGACCCTGATTCCGGAAGATCAATTGATTGCGAACGTTAATGGCGTGAAAAATGCTGTGCTGGTTCAAGCCAATGCAGTCGGTCCAACACTGTATTACGGTGCTGGTGCAGGTGCAGGACCAACAGCTTCTGCTGTGGTCGCTGATGTGGTCGATATTGTCCGTGACATCATCTATACAGAAGATGGTGCAGGCACCATTCCACAGCTTGCGTTTGAAGCCCTGACCGATTTACCCATTCTGCCACGTGAAGAAATGACCACAGGCTATTACATCCGCATTAATGCCGAAGATCAAACCGGCGTTCTGGCCGATGTCACCACCATTTTAAGCCGTGCCGGTATTAGCATTGACGCGATCATGCAGCAGCCGCGCTTAAAAGACCTTATTCCTATCGTGATTCTGACTGATCCAGTCAAGGAATCAAAAATGGATGAAGCCCTTCAGCAAATTCAAGCATTGCCCGTCATTCATGGCGAAATTGTACGAATTCGTTTAGAATCGCTTGATAATTAATCGGGTCGAGGGGAGTATTTCAACTCCTCTCGCCAAGCTCTACACACAATTGGAACATCATCATGTCTAATGCCAATCGTTATACTGGTTTAGTTGACCGCTATCGCGACCGTTTACCAGTGTCTGCAACAACTCGCGCAATCTCTTTAGGCGAAGGCAACACGCCACTGATCAAGCTTGAGAATATTCCTCGCATTATTGGCAAAAATGTTGAAATTTATGTGAAGTACGAGGGCTTAAACCCGACTGGTTCATTTAAAGACCGTGGTATGACCATGGCGGTAACGAAAGCGGTTGAAGAAGGCTCTAAAGCCATTATCTGTGCGTCTACGGGTAACACTTCTGCGGCTGCAGCTGCTTATGCTGCACGTGCCGGCATCAAAGCGTTCGTACTTATTCCTGAAGGCAAAATTGCCATGGGTAAAATGGCACAAGCGATGATGTACGGTGCAGTCACCATGCAAATCCGCGGTAACTTTGATGACGGTATGCGTCTGGTAAAAGAAGTTGCTGACCAAGCGCCTGTGACGATTGTAAACTCAATCAACCCTTACCGTTTGCAAGGTCAAAAAACCATTGCTTATGAAATCGTGGATGAGTTAGGCCGTGCGCCTGATTATCACTGCTTGCCTGTGGGTAACGCAGGTAACATCACTGCACACTGGATGGGTTATACCGAAGCGGTTGCCAACCAGCCTAAAGAGCAGTTTGAGCAAGTGGTTTATGATGCTGAAACTGATCAGTTCACCGGTCCTAAACCTGAAGGCTTGCCAACCATGGTCGGTTACCAGGCATCTGGCGCTGCGCCGTTCCTGCGTGGTGCACCGGTTGAAAACCCTGAAACAGTTGCAACTGCTATTCGTATTGGTAACCCGCAAAGCTGGAACCATGCCAAAGCAGTGGTACGTGATTCAAATGGCTGGTTCGATGAACTTCAAGATGCTGAAATCCTGGAAGCACAGCGCCTACTTTCGATGTACGAAGGTGTCTTCGTAGAACCTGCTTCTGCAGCGTCTATCGGTGGTGCAATTCGTGACATTAAAGCAGGTAAAATTGCTGAAGGTTCTGTCATTGTATGTACAGTAACTGGTAATGGCCTGAAAGACCCTGACACTGCCATCAAACAGTGCCAAGATGCTGTGATGCTGTCAATTGATGCCACCATGGATCAAGTCAAAGACTCTATTCTTTCTAATATGTAATGCATATTTAGACAGAATAAAAAACCCTGCAATTGCAGGGTTTTTTATTTGGAAGCATTCAAACGTTGAGTAAATTTGACTACTTCCCCAAATTCAGCCTTAAATACGCTTGGGTAACTGGCTAACCCAGGTCATTAAACGGGTTGCATCATTGGTACGTGCCGCAGAAGAATCTGCTCCAAGAAGCACCACCACCGCTGGACGGTTATTTAAAGTGGTATGCATTGCGACGCAACGTCCAGCTTCATTGATATAACCGGTTTTGGAAATATTGATATTCCAGCCACCATTACGCACTAAAGCATTGGTATTGTTAGACTTTAATACACGGTAACCGAGGTTAAAGTCATAGCTTGGAGTGGTCGAGAACTGGCGGATTAAACCGTATTGCGATGCCGTATTGACCAAAATACCGAGGTCACGCGCTGAAGATACATTACCTGGATGTAGACCAGTTGACTCTATATAATGAGTGGAATGCATACCTAAGGCTTTAGCTTTAGCATTCATTGCAGAAATAAAAGCTGCACGGCCACCCGGGAAAGTACGTGCCAATGCAGAAGCCGCCGGATTTTCAGACTTCATCAACGCAAATAACAGCGCCTCGGCACGATTCATGCTGTCACCAGCACGCAGCGTCGAGCTTGAACTCTTGCAACCTGAACAGGAAAAGTCCGCCTGCTGTAAAGTAATTTTCTCGGACATGTTTAAACGGGCATCTGCAATCACAACAGCAGTCATGAGCTTGGTCAGGGAAGCAATCGGAAAGGCAGTATTACTGTTTTTACTGTATAAAACCTCGCCTGTCTGGCCATCCATCACCAAAGCAGCACGGGCATTTATAGCAGGCTGATTGCCATAATTGGAATTGTTTAAAACCTGTACCGTTTTAGGTGCAGAATGAGTGACCACAGCATTGGAACTGCGGACAGAAGTCGTGACTTTTGTTGAACCTTGCGGAGAGACTTCTTCAGCCGAAGCATCACCGTTTAATAATTGACTCACATCTTCAGAGGACCAGTTCAACGTCGCTTGTCCCGTCCCTTTAGAAGTGTCCATCACCAGCTCTGCAAAACTGGTTGAACTCATGCTTAGCAGCATTGACATGCCTAGCACATGCATTAAAGACTTTTTCGAATTTTTCACGGTGATTTACTCAACTCAAGGAGGCAATATACGTTTGTATATTTTCTCAAAAATGCTTACATTTAGACACAAAGACCAACACTTTTAGTTGCTCACAACATTGTGTATAACATTTAATTGAAACATATAGAATAGGATTGCTAATTTTGTCATTTCATTGCAAGCTTATTTTGCTTTATGTAACAAAAAAATGCTTTTTTTGGATATGAGGGAGAACTCGGTGATCACAGTTTTAGTGGTAGATGACCATGAATTGGTACGTACTGGAATTTGCCGTATGCTCGAAGATCATGCGGATGTTCAAGTGATTGGTCAGGCTGAATCTGGTGAAGAAGCGATTAACTTGGTTCGTCATCATCATCCTAATGTGGTTTTGCTTGATGTCAACATGCCGGGCATTGGCGGGGTGGAAACGACCCGACGCCTATTGCAAACAGCACCTGAAACCAAAGTACTGGCCGTCAGTGGCCTGGCGGAAGAACCCTATCCTTCATTATTACTGAAAGCCGGGGCTAAAGGCTATATCACCAAAGGGGCGCCAGTCTCCGAAATGGTTCGCGCCATCAACAAGGTCATGCAGGGTGGAAAATATTTCAGCGCCGACATTGCTGAACAACTGGCCAGCTCCTATCTGTCCGATACCCAGCAGTCTCCTTTCGATGCCTTGTCGGAACGTGAAATGCAAGTCGCGATGATGGTGGTGAATTGTATTAGTGCCCAGGAAATTGCCGATAAACTTTTTGTCAGTGTCAAAACGGTAAACACTTACCGTTACCGCATCTTCGAAAAGCTGAATCTGGATAGTGATGTCAAATTGACGCATCTGGCTATCCGCTATGGACTAATTAAACCTTGATGCCCTTGGGCTTGCTAGAAGACCTGCATGACGCAACCGACCCAGACCTTTGAGTTTAACCAATATCATTTAGGCATTTGGTATAGTACTTATAGACTCATTATTGCGACCAGTCTTCTGCTGATTTTTTTGTTAACTTATCAGCGTTTAAATACCGATTATCACTATCCGCAGCTTTATCTTTACGCCCTGATAGGTTATGTATCAATCAGCTGTATCCAGTTAATCACGCTAAAAAGCATAAGTTTAAAAATTACTCAGCAACTCCCCCTGTTATTTGTTGTCGATGTTATTGCTTTAAGCTTGCTCACCTTGGCGGTAGATGGCCCGAACCTGCAATTGAGTTTGCTGTTTGTGATTACTATCTTCGCCGCCTCGTTATTACTTAATGCCCAAAAGGCGCTGATCATTACCTTGATTGCCGTGATCAGCGTGATTTATCAGCTTTTTATAGGCAGTATTTTTGATTTTTCTTCACTGAATAATATTGGCAATAGTGCGGTATTGGCCTTTCTGTTTTTAGTGGTGTATGGCAGTGGTCAAATTGCGGTAAAACGCTTTCAAATCCTTGAAAATTTAAATTTTTCGCAGTCTTTAGAATTAAACCGACTGCAAAACCTGAATCGCTATATTCTGGAACAGATCGAACTCGGTTACCTGGTTTTAGATGAAAACTGTCATATTGTGCTGAGCAATCCTGCTGCCTGCCTGCTTTTAGGCATTCCTCCACTGTATGCCTATGACAAATATCCCTTATATAAGGCACAGCCGGATTTATTTGAATTGCTTAAATTTGATCAACTGCAAGACGGAGAAAAATTTCAGTTTGAATCGCAGCTCAGCCATTATCATATGCATATTGAAGTGCAAAAGCTCATGGTGCCACAACAAACCCTGACGCTACTGGTATTGCAGGATGCCACCAAGCTCAATCAACGTGTCCAACAATTAAAACTTGCGGCACTCGGACAATTGTCCGCCAGTATTGCCCATGAAATTCGCAATCCTTTAGCCGCCATTGTTCAGGCCAATGAACTTTTGATTGATAGCGACTCGCATCAACAGGCAACCTTAAGCCGGATGATTTCGAAACAGACACAGCGGATTGACCGGATTATACAAGACACCCTGAATATGGTGCGCAATAAAGAAACCCATCCCTCAACCATTGAGCTGAAACAGTTTATTCCCTTACTCATTCAGGAAGATTTGGCTGATATTGCGACCCAAATTAAATATACTGTTCACAGTAATATTTTTGTTCATTTTGACGAGGCACAACTTCGTCAAGTGCTAATTAACCTGATTCGCAATGCCATTCGACACAATTCCCCAGAACATTCACATATCGAATTGAATGTTAACTTACATGAAGCCAATGTGCGCATTGATGTTCGTGATTTTGGGGCGGGTGTTGCTTCCAAGGACTTGGCTAATTTGTTTAAACCTTTTTTTAGTACCGAAATCACGGGAACTGGTTTAGGATTATACTTATCACATAGTTTTTGCGAAGCCAACCAGGCAAAACTTAACTATGTAAAACAAGAACAGGGAGCATGCTTTCGAATAGAATGCCTGCGAGTCGCTTTATAAATGAAAATTGCTGGGGTGTATTGTGGAACAACAACCACTTGTTTTATTGGTGGATGATGAGGAAGACTTGTGTACCCTCATGCAAATGTCTTTATCCCGGATCGGGATTAAAACCCATATCGCCTATCGTCTTGAACAGGCCAAAAAATTCTTGTCTGAATACCGCTATGATGCCTGTTTAACCGACTTAAATTTGCCGGACGGCAATGGCCTGCAACTGGTGGAATGGATTAACCAACATTATCCATCCATACCGGTGGCGGTACTGACTGCATATGGCAATATGGAAATTGCCATCGCAGCACTTAAAGCGGGTGCCTTCGATTTTGTCAGCAAACCCGTGAATCAGAAGCATCTGGAACAGCTCCTGCAAAAGGCCTTCAACAAACCACAAGAACTGTTACAGATAAAGGAAGATAGTCTGGAGCAAAAATTTCTGGTCGGACAATCCCTGCCGATTCAACAGTTACGGGTGACCTTAAATAAAATTGCCCGCTCTCAGGCACCCGTCTTTATTACCGGTGAATCCGGAACGGGAAAAGAAGTCATTGCCAATCTGGTGCATCGCCTCAGTAACCGCAATGAAGGCCCTTTTATTGCCATTAACTGCGGGGCCATCCCGACTGAATTAATGGAAAGCGAACTGTTTGGGCATAAAAAAGGCAGCTTTACTGGCGCCACTCAGGACAAACAGGGTCTGATTCAATCTGCCCACGGCGGCAGTTTGTTTCTGGATGAAATTGCTGAACTGCCTTTAAGTATGCAGGTTAAACTGCTGCGTGCCGTACAGGAAAAACGGATTCGTCCAGTCGGTTCAGACTGTGAAATTGATGTCGATTTCCGCGTGATTAGTGCCAGCCATCAGGATCTGGAAGCCCTGGTTCAGCAAGGCCGCTTTAGACAGGACTTGTTCTTCCGTATCCATGTCATGGATCTAGTACTGCCTCCACTGCGTGAACGCGGTGACGATATTATTTTATTGGCCCATCACTTTATTCAGAAAATTTCTCAGGAATGGGCTATTCCGCAAAAACAGCTGACTGATCGTGCGAAAAACTTTTTACTGAGTCAATATTATCCCGGCAATGTGCGTGAACTGCGCAACATCATTGAACGCGCGATTACCTTAAGTGATGATGAAATCATCGACTTGCAACACTTGCAAAGCGCACCTTTACGCTATCCTACTGCGGCAGCGCCAGAGGTAACGGAAGACCAGCACAGCTTGCGCAGTGACATCCTGATGTCTTCCAAGAAATTGCCTGATGAAGGTCTGGAGCTTTATCTGGAAAATATTGAAAAAGATATTTTACTCAATGCACTGAATTTAACCCATTGGAACAGGACCCTAGCGGCCAAGAAACTGGGCATGTCTTTCCGTTCCTTGCGTTATCGTCTGAAGAAATTTGGTTTAGATACCGACGAGGACTAGGCTATTTTTTAAGGATTAGGCCGTTTTATTTATGGCTTAAAATGATCTCTGCAACATGTTCCAGATAGTTTTCTTCTTTCATGTCATGTTGCAGCAGATAGGGTTGATTGGGCTGAATCCCCACCCCTTCAATCATTTGCCCTTTAGGGGTGTAGTAATGCGATACCGTCATCTGTAAAGCCGCGCCATTGGAAAGGGGAAACAGTTTTTGCACTACGCCCTTTCCATAGCTTTTATCACCCACCACCCAGGCACGCCCATGATCTTTCATCGCTGCAGTAAACACTTCAGCAGCAGAAGCAGAACGGTTATTGATTAAAATACCCAACTTTAAATTCTGAAATTCAAAACTGGGCAAGGCCTGAAACTGCTGGTCGCCTTCAGAACGGCTTTTGGTCGAAACGATGATGCCCTGATTCAAAAACAGATCGGCCGATTCAACCGCAGCAGACAACAATCCGCCCGGGTTATTTCTTAAATCCAGCAATACTGCTTTCAAGCGTGAAGAAGAATGCTCTTCAATCAGGCGTTTGATTTCATTGGCTGTATCTTGCTGAAACACCTTGACTTTGATCACCAGCACCTGATTATGCAGCAGGGTTGCCTGAATATCGGTTTCTATTTTTTTATTACGGACTAAAATCAGCGGCTTACTACTTGGTGCCAGCTGTAAACTTAAGGTAGAGCCAATCGAACCATTTAGCAAGCTGCTCACCTGATCATGATTGAATTTTTTCAGTTCCTGATCATCAATTTTAAAAACACTGCCCCCATTGCGCAAACCTTGCTTGGCTGAATCCGCATTTTCCTTTAACCCTCGAATGACCCATTGATGCAACTGTGGATCATAAGCCAATTCAAAATCGACAGAGGCGATATCACCTTCGGTATATTGTAACAGCTGCTTATAATCTTCTGGACTTAAGTAACGGGAATAACGATCCAGGCCACTGACCAGACCTTTAATGGCCTGTTGAAACAAGGCTTCGTCATTTTTGGCATCGACATAATTTTCTTTGACAATGCTGTAAATCTGCACGAACTGCTGAATTGATTCCACCGGAACTTCAGCATAATTCTGTTCCACTTCATCATCAAAATCTAGAACTGGCTGAACCCTGCCTTTTACCGCGGCAAGGGCGGAATGGCTCACACACATGAATAACGTTGTTAAAATGACAACCTTGTTCCAGCGCTGTAAAGCCATCCGTTCACCTGTTTATACGAAAATTTTTATGATTTTAAAGTAATCAAATTACGACCTTGCATTTCTGCAGGTACAGGAATTTGCATGAGATTCAACAAGGTTGGTGCCACATCTGCAAGCACACCTCCTTCAGCAATCGTAGCAGAAGTCGGGCCTGCATAAATAAACGGAACCAGTTCAGTGGTATGTTGGGTATGTACCTGACCGCTCTGGTAGTCCTGCATTTGCTCTACATTACCATGATCGGCAGTAATCAGCATATGGCCTTTTTGTGCCATCACCGCTTCATAGACACGTCCCAGGCAAGTATCCACCGCTTCCACTGCTTTCACTGCGGCATCAAATACACCGGTATGCCCGACCATATCACCATTGGCATAGTTCACCACCAAAAGGTCATATTCACCTGAATTAATCGCAGCAACCAGTTCATCAGTCACCTCATAAGCACTCATTTCCGGTTTCAGGTCATAAGTCGCCACGCTTGGAGATGGAATCAGAATGCGCTTTTCACCCGGGTATTCATCTTCACGACCACCACTAAAGAAGAAGGTCACGTGGGCATATTTTTCTGTTTCCGCAATACGCAGCTGGGTTTTACCCAGACTTGATAGATACTCGCCAATCGAGTTTTTCAGCGCTTCCGGCATGTAGGCAACCGGCGCATCAATGGTCGCCTGGTAACGGGTCAGCATCACAAATTTAGACAGGCTTGGAATCACTTTACGCTCAAAACCGGCAAAGTCTTTTTCTACAAAGGCTTTGGTAATTTCACGCGCACGGTCGGCACGGAAATTCATGAACACTACACTGTCGCCATCCTGAATTTTCGCCACATCACCAATACGGGTCGCTTTGACAAATTCATCGGACTCATTTGCTGCATACGCCTGTTCCAGACCTTCAACAGCTGTTGCAGCAGTACGTACGGCTTCCCCTTCAGTCAGCAGACGGTAGGCTTGTTCTACACGATCCCAACGGTTGTCACGGTCCATGGCAAAATAACGGCCGATCAGGGTCGCAATACGACCTTGACCCGGATATTGGGCAAATAACGCATCTAATTTTTCAAGGGATGGCTGTGCACTCTTAGGCGGTGTATCGCGACCATCCAGAAAAGCATGCAGATAAACTTTTGCACCGCGTTTCAGTGCCAGTTCAGCCATGGCCACAATATGGTCTTCATGCGAATGCACGCCACCTTGCGACAGCAAGCCCATAATATGTACTGCACCATTTGCAGCTTTGGCTTTTTCAACGGCATCGACCAACACTTCATGCTCAAAAAAAGCACCGGTACGGATATCTTTGGTAATACGCGTGAAATCCTGATACAGCACACGGCCTGCACCCAGGTTCATATGCCCGACTTCAGAGTTGCCCATCTGACCGTCAGGCAGGCCGACATCTTCACCTGAACCTGAAATCAAACCATGCGGATGCTTTTGTTGCATAGCAGTTAAATTAGGTCGTTTTGCTGCCAGGAAAGCATTGTCTTCGACCGCTTCGCGATGCCCCACACCATCCATGATTACCAATACGTGAGGGATTTTGCCAGCAGTTGCATCCGTCATAATGAACACTCTTTTGTTTACAATTTCATCGTCATATCTTACCGAATTTTCGGTCAAGACTCTATGTGCAGATCATGACTAAAGCTGATCATGCACATTGTTTTTATCACTCTCGGGTCTGTTAACGTGCGCGTCGCAGTAAATAACCGCCGACCAGCATCATCAGCACAATCGGTACAAACACAAACCAGGCCGGCGAAGGTGAATAGACCAGACTTGCATAGCCCATAAAGTCTTGCAGGTAGAAGAATCCCAGACCGATAAACAAGGCAATGACCAGACGGAAACCCATCGACTGTTGGCGTAGAGGACCAAAAATAAAGGAACAGGCAATCAGTACCAAGGCAATCAGAGCAAAAGGCGAAGTGACTTTTTGCCAGAATGCCAGCTGATAGGTTTTCGGCACCTGGCTATATTCATGCATATAGCTCATGAAACTCACCAGCTGACTTGGAGATAAATCTTCCGGGTCAATGGTGACCATATGCACATATTTCGGTTGCAGGGCTAAAGCCAGCGGTAGCTGTGCGGTCTGTGCCAGAGTAGAATTTCCTTGTGGCAGAATATCCATCTGGGTTGCCTGCTGCAGCTTCCAGTCACCATCTTTAATGAACTGGCCCTGTTCTGCATTCAGCACACCTTTCAGATAATAATTGTCATCAAAGTCGACCACCTGAACATGCTGAAGCTGGCCTTCTGCATTGGCATAATCAATGTAAATAAAACGCTGACCTTCACGGGTCCAGTAGCCCCTCACCTCACCCAATGCACTGGCGCTACGGTGATCCTTGACACTTTTAGCCTGTTCATTGGTATACGGAATCACCCATTCACTTAAGACAAAGGATAACACCACCAGAATCAGCGCCGAACGGATGACCCAACCCACAATACGCCACAGGCTGATTCCCACCGAGCGCATCACCACCAGCTCACTATTGGAAGCCAGGGTGCCTAAACCCAGCACCGCACCAATCAGGGCAGAAATAGGTAAAATTTCATAAAGATAACGCGGTGCACCCCATAACACATAGAGCAATGCCTGCCAGGCCCCATAGTTTTCGTTCAGTGAACCCAATTCACCCAAATAGGTAAACAGCACCTGTAAAACAGAGAGTACCGCGGTTGCACCCAGCATGGCGAGTGCCGTGGTTTTGGTCACATGTTTGGCGACTATTCGACGTGCTAACATTTTAAGACCTCACCTGCTGAATTCGTTTCTTGATTTTTGGTGCCAGTTTCTGTTTGCGGGAAAACAGTGCTGCGGCAACAGCATAGGCCAGCAACACCAGAGGATAGGCCCAGATCCCCATTTCATCTTTACTGATGCGCGTTTTAACCGCCATCAGGGCGACAATCAGACTGGCAAAAATTAGTAAGGCCGGGAACAGTTTTAAATAACGTCCCTGACGCGGACTCACCTCACACAGGGCAATCGCCAGCATTAAGGCAGCCACAATGGAAAAGGGTACGAAGATCCGCCAGCCCAATTCACTCGCAACGACAGGATCGTTGCGGTTGGTCCAGAGCTTGGCAATTGGCAAGGCTTCAACTTCGGCGCTTTCAAATTTGGCTTCCTGATCACTTTCCAGGCGTAAACGGTAAGACTGGAATTCGGCCTGGGTATACTTGGGGGTGCCGGGGAAAATCTCATAACGGCGCCCTTCCACCAAATCGACAATACTGGCGGTTTCATTGGCCACTTCAACACGGGTGGCTTCTTTGGCCAAAATCATGATGTCAGGTTTGCCCGGTTTCTGGGCACGCTGATAGAAAAACACATCTTTCAGATTTCGACGGTCTTCGGACAGGTCTCCGGCATAAATGGTATAGGGACCCGAGGAAATAAACTCTTTGGGACGCACCAGATCGAAACCGGTTCTCACTGCCTGCTTGGTGGTCAGCTCTTCAAACTGACGTAGCCCCCAAGGAGACATCCACACCATTAACACCGTTTGCACGGCAAGAAAAAGCACCGTCAACGGAATCAGCAAACGTCCCAACTGGTTACGGCTGATGCCACTGCCATTCATGACCGCCATCTCATGATCGACATACAATCGGCCAAATACCAGCATCAAACCGATAAAGAAACCCAGTGGAAGAATTAAGGTTAAAAATTCCGGTAGCCGATAACCAATAATACTAAACAAAATACTGGCATCCAGACGGCCTTGTGCCGCAACACCAAAGTACTTGATCAGTCGACCACCCATCATAATTAAGGTCAATAAGGCAATTACCACCAAGGATGTAGACAGCACTTGCTTGACCAGATAACGCCGAATAATCAAATTAATTCTTCCAGAAAAAGGGCAAATAAAAACTAGCGCTAGTTTACCCGAATGGTGAAAATATAAAACCTATACTGTTGTTGCGCATTGAAACTCTATTCATAGAAATGTTTCAATGGTTTAATGGTTTGCAATCTTTCCAAGGCATGAATACAACACATGAAACTGACAATTAATACGTCATTCCAAGAGAATGCATCTAGCCCATGTTTATTGATATTAGTAGATTCCGAACAGCTTCAAAAGGCCTCTACCACTTATCAAATCAATGATTTAAATAGTTTAGTCGAAGCAGCACAATTCAAGGCGAGCCTAAGCGAATCTTTAGCCCTGATTGGGAAAGTCGCGGCCTGTACCAATACCACGCTGATTGGCTTGGATAAAGCCGCTGAAATTCAGCCGGCTAAATTAGCAAAAATCGCACAAACCATTATCAAAGCATCACAAAAAAAATTCAAACAGATCAGCATTGATATTTCTGCCCTAGCCCCTGAACAGCATTATTTGTTTGCACTGGCGCTGACTCAGGCCAGTTACGCATTTGACGAATACAAATCAAAGAAAAATGAATTTGTGCTTGAAGAAATTCATCTGATTGCCGACAACAGCACCTTAAACCTGCAACAGTTATCTTTGATTCATGCGGTACAATCCGGTCAAAATTTGGCCCGCGATTTAGGCAACCGTCCAGGCAATATCTGTTTTCCTGAATATCTGGCTGAACAGGCTCAAGCCTTGGCAGCACAATATCCAGACTTGCTGAAAGTGACCGTGATTAATGAACAGCAAATGGCCGACTTGGGCATGAATGCCTTTCTGGCCGTGAGCAAAGGTTCAGACCGTCCGGGCCGTGTCATTACCCTGGAATATAAAGCCCATACCGAACAGGCACCTGTGGTACTGGTCGGTAAAGGCGTAACCTTTGATACCGGCGGTATTTCCCTGAAACCGGGTCTGGGCATGGATGAAATGAAATTCGACATGTGCGGCGCAGCATCCGTTCTCGGCACCATGCGTGCATTATGTGAAGCCAAACTGCCGATTCATGTGGTCGGTGCCATTGCCGCTGCGGAAAACATGCCTTCAGGTCATGCGACCCGTCCGGGTGATATCGTGACCAGCATGAGCGGACAAACGATCGAAATTTTAAATACCGATGCGGAAGGCCGTTTGGTGCTATGTGATACCTTAACTTACATCCAACGCTTTAATCCGGCGCTGGTGATTGATATTGCCACCTTGACCGGTGCCTGTGTGGTGGCCTTGGGTTCAGTGTTGTCAGGTTTATTTACCCCGGATGATGAATTGGCTGCCGAAATTAGCGCTGCCGGCCAGGCTTCATTTGACCGGGTATGGCGCATGCCGGTGATTGAAGACTATCAGGAACAGCTGGATTCTCCATTTGCCGATATTGCCAATATCGGTGGACCGAAAGCCGGTTCTGTGACGGCTGCATGTTTCTTGCAACGTTTTACCCGTGCATACCGCTGGGCACATTTAGACGTTGCCGGTACGGCATGGAACTCAGGTACAGCCAAAGGTGCAACCGGCCGTCCTGTACCGCTATTGGTTCAATTCCTGGCAAACCGTGCGCAGTCGAATGGCTAAAGTCAGCTTTTACCTGTTTGAAAAAAGCAATGAACGGCAAGTGCAAAGCACTTGCCGTTTGTGCCGCAAGATTCTGAAACAGCCGGCACAGATCTGGTTGTATTGCGACAATCCCGACTTGCAGCAGCAGCTCGATGAACAGTTGTGGACTTTTGACCCCGGCAGTTTCATTCCGCATGGCATTGACCAGGAACAGGCCACTATTTGCATTTCATCCCGGCTGCCGCAACAGCCTGACTGGATTGTGTTTAATTTTAACAATCAAGCCCTTGAACAGATTGATAAATTTAGTCACATTATAGAAATTATCGAAAATAATGAAGCGGCAAAACAACTGGGTCGTGAAAAATTTAAACAATATCGACGCTTAGGTATTGAGCCGCGAACGTTCAAGCTTTAGCCGATCAATTGAAACAAGGAGAGATGTGGTGGCATTAAATGTCGGTCAAGATTTTAAACAGCGCTGGTTAAATGTACCCGAGGCTGTTCGTCAGGCATTTATTGATGACCTACACCGTGTCTGCAATGTCCTCAAACCTGAAACCAATATTCATAAGTGGCTGGAAAAAGATAAAGAAGCCCAGCAGCAGTCTTATGAAAAAATTGAACGTGCCTATGTCGAACGTAAGGCCCAGCTGATTGAAGAAGCGCGCTTGCGCAAGCAACGTGCCCTGGAACAGTCGCTGGAAAATAAGCGCGCCGAGCAGGCTGCTTATGCACGGGCATTACAGTTAGATGAAGAAAGACAATTTGCCGAACAAACCCATACCCTGGCTTTGATTCGTCAAAATATAGAGCACGAAACGCAAACCTATACTGCACGTTACCACAAGAACCCTGCCGGCCCGGCCCTGAATTTTGCCAAGGGCATGTTCCCGATGGCTGACCATGAAATATTATCGGAGCTGGAAAGCCTGCGTTTACGCCTGGAACTGGAAGCGGAAACACTGATTGAGCAAGCGGTGACCGTGTTTCGTGCCAAGCTGCATCAAGCCAGTCAGGAAGAAATTGAATATATTTTAAAGAATTCGAATTTATCTTCGGAAAAACCTGCATCTTGAGATTTCATCCGCGGTATTTCGGGCGTTCTTTAAATGTTATGAGCATGCCAGAAACAGTCCATTTCGGTGTAATGCCAGTCAGTTAAGACATTGACTGGCATTTTCTTTTTTAAATTCATGCCTGTATTTGATATGTGGGAAAGTCATCCGCAACTGTTTGAGGCCGGACTACATTAAAAAATGATTGTTTCTGCGATAAATTTGTTAGTTGATAGTGGCTGACGAGTTTTGCGGATGACAAATGCCTTTGGTTACTTTGGGCGAAACCAAAGTAACAAATGAGCTACAAGAGTTTGATTTAAAATGGTAAGACTCCGCCATGAATCATTAAAAAATTAAGGAGTTTATTTCTAAACTCCTTAACTGATCAGCATTACCATTTCGGTGGGCTTTTTCTTGACCCCATAATGTGAAATGAGGCTGAAATCCAAAGCATTCAAAATTAAAACAGGTCTACAGCAAGGCCGACCATATTCCCTGCGCCGTAACCTATCCCCAATAACACGGCAATCCAGATGAAACCGCCGGCCACGTTATACAGCATAAAACTCCACAGATTCATATGCCCTGCCCCTGCAGCGAAGGGCGCAAATGAACGTACGAACGGCACAAATCGGGCCACCAGAATGGTTTTACCGCCATGCTTGGTAAAATAATGGTTGGTTTTTACAATATAGGCCGGTTTTAAGTAGCGTGAATGTTCATGGAAAAACTTAAACCCCAAGATTTGCCCGGTATAATAATTGACGATATAGCCCAGTACCGCAGCACTAAACAGCAACAATCCCATGGTATTTAAATGGATCACATCTGTGGTTGAGCAGAGGGCCCCTATCGCAATCAGCAGGCTGTCTCCCGGCAAGAAGAACATAAATACCGAACCGGTTTCGGCAAAGATAATCAGAAATAAAATGGCATAGATCCACAGACCATACTGATCCAGCAAAGTAGGTAACCATTGTTCAATATGCATTAGAAAATCCAGCATCTTCACCTACTCACTTTAACCACATTATTTTCATAACTTATTAAAAATAAAAACTAAAAATAAAAAAACAGCCTGACTTTTAAATCAGACTGTTTTCTATTCTAGGATGTTTTACTTCAAGAAGCCATTTTCTGCCAGAAAAGCCATGCTTATTTTTGACTGTTCTGTGGTGTCGGCAGCCTTGTCACCCAGCATTAAACGCTCGATATAACGCGCTAACACATCGACTTCCAGATTCACTTTCGCCCCGGTTTTCCAGGTGCCAATATTGGTTCGTTCTGCCGTATGCGGAATCAGGTTCAGGCTGATGATATTGCCGCGCAGATGGTTAATGGTCAGACTGATGCCATCCACGGTCACCGAGCCCTTTTCGGCCAGATATTTGGCGATTCCCGCCGGAGCCGTCACCTCATAATAAATGGAACGGGCATCTTCACGTACCAGCGTGATTTCACCAACCGCATCGACATGTCCACTGACGATATGTCCCCCAAAACGGGTTGTCGGCAACATGGCTTTTTCCACATTGACCGGCTGCCCCACTTTCCAGGTACCTAAAGTGGTTCGATTCAGACTTTCACGCGAAACGTCAGCAGCATACCAGTTTTCGCCCCATTCAATTACGGTCAGGCAAATGCCGTTAGTGGCAATCGAATCGCCCAAATGCACATCAGACATGTCGAGGTCGGTACCAATACGCAAACGCACATCGCCACCCACACTTTGCAAGCTTTCCACTTTACCTAAACTTTCAATAATGCCTGTAAACATAACTTTTTCTCTAATTCTGTCCCTGTTTTACCACAATGCCAGTTGGGTGCTTACCCCGGTCGTATCCACACCGCCCAGTTCAGCAAAATGATACAGCTGACCCAAGAGTTGGCGTAATGGCGGACCTGATTTGGCATGGGTATCGGTGATGACAATAAATTCAAGTACACGTGCACGTTCTGACTGGCGCTGCTTGCTGACCCGGTAACGCGGTACATCCTGAGTCAACAAGGTGACGCGGCCACGCTTCAAGTTGGCCTGCAGCAAATCGCCCGCTTCAATATTACCATCGGTCGAATAGCTGGTCAGAATATAACGTGCATTAATGGTTGCCAATAATTTTTCATAGGCTTCTTTGGCATGCTTGGAAGAATTGTACTGGCTCGGACGCTCTTTACGCCACGCCCGGTCAATCCCGCTCTTGAAGCCTTTGGTGTCGGGACTCGGCAAATCGACCTGATCCCACAGCGTCAAGGCATTCAGCACGTGATAGTTACTGCTATAGGCATGCTGGTTATACGGCGGATCCAGATAAGCGATATCGACTTCAAAATTACTCATCTGGTTAGCCAGATGCTGAGCATCGACACACCACATTTCGGCTGCCGGCTTTTTCGGGTCGCCAATTTCACAGAAGCGGCTTGGTGTCAGCCATAATAGCGATTCAATCCGTTCCAGAGCTGTTTGGGTTTTACCGCCCCAACCATGATGGAAGCTTTTAAATACCCCGGAGGTATTGCTGACAAAACTGGCCGAATACAGCAAAGGCGCCAGCAATGCCGACATTTCTACATCATCAATGGCACCTTGTGCCTGCCAGGTCGCAATCTGCTGACGGATGGCATCAATACGCATACCGTTACGGCGCTTGAAGAACAGGCGGTCACGGGTCGGATCATAAATTTCGTCATTACGTGGGCATAGATTATGTGTCACCCAGCCCTTTACCTCAGGCAAACGATTCAGATAATCAATGGCCTTTTGATAGCCGCCCAGCTCTTTAAACGCGGGTGCTTCCACACAGGATAAAATGGCATGGTTTAAAGCGTGGCTATACGGCTCCCAGTCATTGGCAATGACCCGATAGCCATTTTGTCGCGCCAGACGCGAAACCACCCCTGAACCGGCAAAAAAGTCTGCAAAAATAGGGGCACGACCATTGTGGGTATTTAAGGTTCCCGTGCTCTCAAGTGCCTCTAAAATCAGATGCAATAAACGGCGTTTATTCCCCAAATATGGAACAAGCTGATTGAAAAGGTATTCATCTGTGGTACGTGCTGAATGACGACGTTTATGATAAACCGAAGACTCTGAATTCATACTGTCTCTTGAGAAGGGATTAACCTTAAGCGCACATCATTCCCGACTTGGGTCAGGTCTATGAGCTTAAATCGAAGTTGCTCTGCCATGCGGTCAAATTCCGCATTAAACATCGCACGAGCGGTTTGACCTAAAAAGGTCGGTGCAACATAGCTGATCATTTCATCCACCAGCCGTTCCTGCAAAAAGGCCGTGGATAATGTTGCCCCTGCTTCCACCAGCACATCATAAATTTGATGCTGGGTAGATAAGGTCTGTAGCAGGTTTTTTAAAGGCTGTACTGGCAATTGTAGCACGCCCAAATCGGCCAGTTCCTGACGGAAAGGCCCCATCACCATGACTGTTTCAGGTTGCTGGAGTATTTTTGCATTCAGCGGTAAACGTCCCTGACGATCCAGCACCAGACGTTGGGGCTGAACCACCGTGCTGATATCTGCAACACCATTCAGCTGACGTACATTTAATTGGCAGTCATCGGCAAGAACCGTTTCTATGCCCGTAATGACGACACCGGAAATGGCGCGCCAGTGCTGTACATCCTGACGGGCCTCGCTTCCAGTAATCCATTTCGATTCACCAGAAGCCATCGCTGTGCGGCCATCCAGACTGGAAGCCACTTTTAGACGTACATAAGGCATGCCGCTTGCCATGGCTTTTAAAAAACCGCGATTGAGCTGTGCTGCATCCTGTTCACAGATACCCATTTCAACTGTAATGCCGGCATCTTTTAGAATTTGTACACCCTTGCCAGCGACCAAAGGATTCGGATCAGGACAAGCAACAATGACTTTTGCAATTCCAGCTTCGACCAGGCCTTTGGCACACGGCGGTGTATGGCCATAATGCGCACACGGCTCCAAAGTCACATACGCCGTTGCACCGCGTGCCTGTTCACCAGCCTGGCGCATGGCAAACACTTCCGCATGCGGTTGCCCGGCCTTCGGATGAAAGCCCTCCCCAACCAGTTGACCATCTTTCACGATGACACAGCCGACATTAGGATTGGGTTTAGTTGAATATTGTCCGAGTCGTGCCAATTCAATTGCACGTTGCATCCAGGCTTGATCTTGTTGGGAGTTTTGATTTAACTCAGACATTAAATTGCTCTTGGAAAATAAATCTTAGTGTTCGCGCTGTTGCATCTGTTCAATTTGACGACGGAAGGCTTCAACATCCTGAAAGTCCTGGTAAACCGAGGCAAAACGGACGTAAGCGACATGGTCTAAGGCAAATAAAGCCTGCATGACAATTTCACCAATGGTACGTGATTTGACATCCCGCTCCCCTAAACGGCGAATCTGCAACTGGATATCACTGAGGACGGTTTCAATCTGTTCCTGGGTCACCGGACGTTTTTGCAAGGCATGCATCAGGGAACGGCGCATTTTTGCTTCGTCGAACGGCTCACTTTTGCCATCGGATTTGATCACCCGGGGCATGACCACTTCATAAGTTTCAAAGGTGGTAAAACGTTCTCCGCAGCTGATACATTCACGACGTCGACGAATCTGGCAACCTTCGGCAGCCAAACGCGAATCGATCACTTTACTATCTGCGGCGTTGCAAAATGGACAATGCATAGCGGTTTAATTGAACAAATCAAATCGGATTTAGAGTGTAGCAAAAATTCTGCCCTTTGTAGAGGCTTACGCAAGATATGGAAAAAAAACAGCCCTGACGGGCTGTTTTACACAATATATTGATTATGAGTTTTTATCTTATTCTACACGTTCGCCATGTTGACTCAGGTCAAGACCCATACGTTCGTCATCATTCGCCACACGGATACCCATCACCAGATCAATCACTTTCAGAATGATGAAGGTCAATACTGCAGAGTAAGCAATAGTTGCCAATACACCTTCAAGTTGTACCCATAATTGATGCATCATATCTGTCGGTACTTTATCGCCCATAATGAATTCACTGGCAAATACCGCAGTCAGGATTGCACCGACAATACCACCTACACCATGCAGACCAAAGGCATCCAGAGAGTCATCCGCTTTCAGTGCACGTTTAAGCGCTGTAATACCCCAGAAGCACACCACACCACCAATCAGACCCATGGCTAAAGCACCGCCTACAGTCACGAAACCTGCTGCCGGCGTAATGACCACCAAACCTGCAACTGCACCAGATGCACCGCCCAATACAGAAGCCTTACCACGAATCACTTTTTCAGTAATCAACCAGGCAATGGCTGCTGCCGCTGCTGCAACTTGGGTTACGATCAATGCATAACCTGCTGAACCGTTTGCACCGAGTGCAGAACCGCCATTGAATCCAAACCAGCCAACCCATACCAGACTTGCACCAATTACGGTTAAAGTCAGGTTATGCGGAGCCATCGATTCACGGCCCAGGCCCATACGTTTACCCAGCATGTAAGCAGCAACCAGACCTGCAACACCCGAGTTGATATGAACCACCGTACCACCAGCAAAGTCGAGTGCGCCATCATTCGCTAACCAGCCACCACCCCATACCCAGTGGGTAATTGGCGCGTAAACCACGATGCTCCAGATGGTAATGAATGCAACGAAAGCTCCAAATTTCATACGTTCTGCAATCGAACCTGTAATAATGGCTACAGTAATGATGGCAAATGTCATTTGGAAAATGACAAACAGAATTTCTGGAATCGTTCCAGTTAAGGCATCTGTGGTAATGCCGGATAGCATGATTTTATCCAGGTTACCAATAAAAGCATTGCCACTGCCAAAGGCCAGGGTATAACCAATCACCACCCAGGTAATACTGACAACGGCTGCCGCAACAAAGCTATGTGCCATGGTGCCCAGTACGTTTTTCTTACGAACCATACCGCCGTAAAATAATGCGAGTCCCGGAATGGTCATCAATAAAACCAGAGCTGTAGACACTAAAATCCATGAGGTGTCACCTGTATCTAATTTTGGTTCTTCTTCGGCAGGTGCTGCTGGTTCAGCTGGAGCAGGGGCTGCAGCTAATTCGGAATTTGTTGTTAAAGATGGATCAGTAGTTTCAGTGACTACTACATTTTCAGAAGGAGTGGATGCTGCTGTTAGCGCTTCTTCAGCCCATGCAACAGAACCACCTAAAAGTGCGCCAGATAAACTCAGCGCAATGAGCATTTTTTTCATTCGTATCCCCCAACCTAGTTTTTTTGAGTTATTAGCTACTCAGCAAACTTCATGCCAAATTAAACAGCATCTGCACCTGTTTCACCGGTACGGATACGGATGACTTGTTCTAAATTAGTAACGAAAATTTTACCGTCACCAATTTTACCTGTGCTTGCCACACGCGTAATAGATTCAATGACTGAATCCACCATTTCATCGCTAATCGCAATTTCAATTTTTACTTTAGGCAAAAAATCAACAACATATTCTGCACCACGGTAAAGTTCAGTGTGACCTTTTTGACGACCAAAGCCTTTGACTTCAGTTACGGTGATCCCTTGAACACCAATGTCAGAGAGTGCTTCACGCACGTCATCCAATTTAAAGGGTTTTACAATTGCAGTTACGAGCTTCATGTTTGTTTTCCTTCGGCTTCTTTCACCAGTAAGGTTTTATGTTCAAATTTCGTGCCAAAAATTCTAAGGTTGGGGGGAATAGAAACTTTGACACGAGTTTTCTTTATAACCTATTTTATACTTTTAGATGTAGTCCGAGTTTTAAAAACTAGACATTTTTACTATAAAATTAACGATTTTACACATCGGATAAAGCTATATCCGGTCGAGTGGGGCTATGGTCGGGGTAGGAGCGATGTTACACTAGCGCCACTTCTCCATCCTTATATGGACACTGCAATGATTGAAACCTTATTAAAAGCCATAATGGAACAACTTGATCAACCGAAAAAAGATGTCGAACATAATTTACGGGCCTTACTGAATGAAGCCGTCAGCAAGATGGATCTGGTTTCCAAAGATGAAATTGAACGTCAACGTACTGCACTCAATAATGCCAATTTACGTTTGAATGAACTGCTTAAACAAGTTGAAACTTTAGAAATTAAAATCAAGAACAATAAATAAGCACTTTTCTAGTGCACAAAAAGACCAAAAACGATTAAAAATAACGCACTACAATGGAACAATAATAAATGTCTTTTGCGAAAATCTATACACGAGGTCTGCTTGGACTTCATGCGCCTTTAATTGAGGTGGAAGTTCATGTCAGTCAGGGTTTACCCTCTTTAACCATTGTCGGGCTACCTGAAGCAGCAGTTCGTGAAAGTAAAGACCGGGTACGTTCTGCCATTATTAATAGTGGTTTCCAGTTTCCCACCAAACGTCTCACCATCAACCTGGCGCCTGCAGACTTACCCAAAGATGGCTCACGACTGGATTTGCCGATTGCTTTGGGAATTCTTATTGCGTCAGGGCAACTCCCTGAAAATGTGACAGATCAGCTGGAATTTATTGGTGAGTTGGCCCTGGATGGTCAACTTCGTCCCATCAGCGGTATTTTAAGCATTGCCATTGCCTGCCAGCAGTCTGGACATCAACTGATTTTGCCGCAGCAGAATGCCCAAGATGCCTCGCAACTGCCCGGTTTTGAAGTGTTTGCTGCCCATCATCTGAAAGATGTCTGTGAACATTTATCCAGCCAGCATCCGCTTCCACAATATCAGGCCAATACCACCAGCCCTATTGACCAATACAAATTTGATTTAGCCGATGTCAAAGGTCAGCTCCGTCCACGGCGAGCCTTGGAAATTGCTGCAGCGGGCGGCCATTCTTTATTGTTTAAGGGACCTCCAGGAACCGGAAAGACCCTGTTGGCTTCACGGCTGGCCAGTATTTTACCGCCTCTGGACATGCAGGAAAATCTGGAAGTTGCCAGTATTTACTCGGTTGCCAGCAGTTCACATCCCTTTGGGCAGCGCCCTTTTCGTGCACCACATCATACCGCTTCCGCGATTGCCTTGGTCGGTGGCGGTTCACATCCCAAACCCGGTGAAATTACCCTGGCGCATTTGGGCGTATTGTTTTTAGATGAGCTACCTGAATTTGATCGCAAGGTTCTGGAAGTATTAAGACAACCGCTGGAATCTAAAGAAATTGTCATATCGCGTGCCTCCAGGCAAATTACCTTTCCAGCCAACTTTCAGCTGATTGCTGCAATGAATCCCTGCCCTTGTGGTTATGCCTTTAATCAGGACATACGCTGTCAGTGTTCCAGCGATGCGATTAAGCGTTATCAAAATCGCATTTCAGGTCCACTCCTGGACCGGATTGACCTACATATTGATGTGCCTCCTTTGCAAGCACATGAATTGCAAGATACATCACCGGTTGAAAATTCACAGACAGTGCGGCAACGGGTGATTCAGGCCTATGAACAGCAGATGCAACGGCAACAATGCCTGAACCATGCTTTAACGCCCCAACAGCTGGAGCAGTTTGCCTGTCTCGATGCACAGGCACAGAAAATTATGGAAACAGCACAGCAACGCCTCAACCTGTCTGCCCGGGCTTATCATCGGGTATTACGCGTTGCGAGAAGCATTGCCGATTTATCGCAACATGCCGCGATTCAAAGCCAGCATTTAACCGAAGCGTTGTCCTATCGGGCACAACAGGGCTAATCCGAAATGCATAATTTACTGATTCGTAGTGAACATCCTGCTGATCATGCGGCAATTGCCCAGGTGATTGAACAGGCCTTTAAAAAGCAGCCCTATTCCAGTCATAACGAACAATTCATTGTCGCCGCACTGCGCAAGGCCAATGCGCTGACCATTTCTTTGGTGGCTGTTTTAAATCAGCAGATCGTCGGACATTTGGCTATTTCACCGGTACTGATTTCTTCCGGGGTGCAAGGCTGGTATGGCTTGGGGCCTGTCGCTGTTTTGCCGGAATGGCAACTGCAAGGAATCGGTTCAGCACTCATCCGGTCGGCTTTGGTTCAATTAAAAACTCATGCAGCCAAAGGCTGTGTAGTTTTAGGTGATCCGGATTTTTATTCTGAATTTGGTTTTAAAGCTGTATCTGATCTGATTTTAGACAATGTTCCGGCCGAATACTTTCAGGCTTTGTCTTTTGATGAGGATATACCTCAAGGTCATGTGAGCTATCATGCTGCATTTTCTGCCCCATGAGCAAAATAAAGCATGGCCTTGCGGTTAGTGTAAGGGACAACATGTCAGCCCCCTCAATCATCTCCATAAAAAAACCTCCAAAGTACAACTTTGAAGGTTTTTTAATCATTTCAAATTAGAATGCTTTGGTTAAGGTAAAGACCGCCCCTGTCTCTACACCACGATTTTCAGGATCAATATCCGTACCAATCGCAGCCAATTCGGCAGTTAGGCCCTCAACGGAAGCGAATGAATAGGTTACCCCAGCTTTCCAGTCAAAATAGCTGTCCTCACTGCCAAAATAATTTTCATCCGCCAGCGTATAACCCAGTGCAGCAACACCGCCAAAGCCAGCAGCAAAAGGTACAGAATACGTTGCATTCAGGTACCATGCATCAGTGTCTAAGCCCAGGAAATCATTGGTATAGTTCACTGCTGTTAATAGACTTGCACCTTCTGTCAACACGTCATTGAAGGTCAATTTACCGTATAATTCCAACCAGTTTAAGTCACTTTCACTTGGATAGGCGTAATACCACAAACCTACATCCAGTAACGGTTTATTGGCAAAGCTATCTAAAGTCGTTGCAAAACCGATGTAAGGGTCTAGCTCAATGTGTGCTGTACCGCCAAAATCAACATTTGAACCCCACACACCCGCATATACACCTGAGTCATGTGACAATACAAAACCTGCTTGTACGGCTGGATCATTAAAGGTTTGCGTCATACCACGATAACGGTAGTCCGAGGTTATTGCTGCAGTGCCACTTACAGATAAGCCGAATGGTGAGGCTGGTGTTTCATCTGCAAAAGTGAAGCTAGACGCTGTTGCAACCACAGCTAAAGATAATGCTTTAAAAGTAAATTTCATTCTTGGATTCCCCCTACATCGTAGCACGATGCTATGTTTGGTTATTTCGTTAGACTCATATCAGAGTTAGCAATAGCTATGCCAAAAACAGAATTCAGCCTTTAAAAAGACAGTCATAAAAAAATATATAATTTTAAATAATTGTTTTTATTATTTTTTTATTTATAAAGATAAATTTCCTATATCTGCAGAACAGCCAAGAATGCTAACCACATAGGACTGATATGAGCTTGACTCGACCATCCTATAAAATTCATATTTACTTACATCACGCCTCTTTTTAAGGCTATTTTTTCACCTGTTTTTTTAATTATGCATAAAAAAAGTGCACAATTTTAAGGCAAACTGTACACTTTCAATTATTTTAACCTGTCAGGAAGTTATAAATTAAAAATTAAAGCCCAAACCACTGATGGTCAAAATCTGTATCAAAATGGTCCTTGCCTCCCATCCCATAATCTACAGAAGCAGTCACTCCAGAATTGGCTATTGCTTTAGTTAAACCGAAACGCACTTCCTTGCAAGCCCCATCACTTTTCGTTTCAATCCTGCTGTCATCACGGCTGTTCTTATCAATAGACGTACCAACCGAAGTGTTCAACATAAAATTTGCGGTAAAGTATAACGATAAGCTGCTGTTAAATACCTATCTCCTGCATGACCCAAAGAAGCCTCCATCAACATCACTGCCGTGCTTAACGTTAAATCCTTATAAGCCAGTTTGCCCAGTACATCAAATGCGGTGGTTTTAGGTTTATCGCTATGTTCACCCTATCCCGTACCGCCATTTTGATCGTTATAAACGGCAGCTTGAACTTTATAGCTCCAATCCTGGTTCAGTGTCGTGCTATACACGACATAAAAATAACGCAATTTTGTGTGAAATTTTCAGCATTACATCTTCTTATAAAACCTGCTTGAGATTCTTGTTTAATGATAAATTCAGCTGTGAATTCTAAAAACTTTTATACTTTTTGGTTAATTTCTTTAAATCATTATCTTCTTACTTCTCTGCTACTAAAAACCAATAAAACCACCTAATATTGAATTAAAATCGAGTGTATTTTCAAAAAAATGAGATGACTTTTACACAAATATGAAATTTTTTAAAGTTTAAGGCTTTTCCTCTCGCTTTCTTCCGAAAATCAATCATTCAGCCTCTCGAATCAATATTAGACTAAAGTTTAAAGCAGAGAAATTTCATAAATTTACCCTTAAATAGGGAATTTCGACTCGCTATTAGTGATCAGAATTACACGACAAATTATTTATACTTTAAATATATTATTGTTTTATAAAATAATTTTTAAAAATAGCAAACCTTAAATATTTTTATTGACTAAAAGGTATAAAATCACATTAAAAAATATTTAACTTTAGTTAAATAAAATGTATTAAAAAATGATTTTTTTGCGATACATTATGTATACAATTCCTTTCATTTCCTTCTCCCATTTTGTATAAGGCTCTCTCCCAATGCAAAAATCACAAAAACTTACTTTAGCAGTTTTAATTCAGGCTGCATTAATCTCAACAGCATATGCAAGCGAGCAAAGCGAGTCTAAAGGCTTTGTTGAGGATGCTGAAGGCTCTGTACTTTTCCGTACCGGTTATATCAATCGTGACAAGAAAGCACCTGGTGTTAAAGATCAAAGTTCTGCTGCACAATCTGCTATCGTCAAACTCGAGTCTGGTTTTACCCAAGGTGTGGTAGGTTTTGGTGTAAATGTGGTTGGTGATGCTTCATTTAAACTGGGCGAAAACAAAAATGCGAATAATGGCATGATTCCACAAAATAATGATGGATCTGCTTATGACCATTGGGCACGTGGTGGTGCCAACGTAAAAGCACGTGTTTCCAATACTGAAGTCCGTTATGGTACACAAGTTCTTGACTTACCAGTCCTCGCAAGTAATACCGCACGTCTTGTACCTGAATACTTTGACGGTGTTCTGGTAACAAGCCGTGAAATTAAAGATTTAGAATTAACAGCGGGTAAATTCACCAAAAACCAATATTCAGACCAGATCAATTCAGATGGTAATGAGCTGGATCGCGCAGTCGTTTGGGGCGCAAAATACAAAGTCAATGATGCAATCAATACCGCTTATTATGGTACAGACATCAAAGACCGTTTAGAGCGTCATTATGTGAATGCCAACTTTAAACAAGCGCTTGCCAATAACAGCTCTTTGACTTACGACTTCAGCGGTTATCATACCAAGTGGGATGCCAAAGCTGATGGCGGTGCTTATACCTACTCACACACCACAAATGATTTTAGTAACTTAAGCAACAGTATTTGGGCGCTTTCTGCGACCTATAATACTGGTCCACACAATGTGATGGTTGCTTACCAGCAAAATACAGGCAACACAGGCTATGATTATGGCTTAGGCAAAGGTGTTGGTGACGGTCACCAAACCATTTATATGCCAAACTCATACTTATCTGACTTTATTGGTAATGATGAAAAATCAGCACAAATTCAATACACCTATGATTTTGGTGCAATGAATATTCCTGGACTGACTTGGACATCTGCCTTTGTCTATGGCTGGGATATCGATGTACCAGCAGACTACAAAGGTGATCGTTCAGTCTTGGCAACCAACGATGCACAAGAGCGCGAATTCTTTAACCAGGTGAAATACACTGTTCAAAGTGGTTTTGCCAAAGATGCCAGCTTGCGTGTACGTAACTCTTACTACCGTGCAAGCAATGCTTACCAAGCGGGTTACATTGGTGACACCAATGAATGGCGTATTTTCTTAGATATTCCTGTGAAATTATTCTAATTCCACAGCTTTATTTAAGCGAAATAAAAAACCTGCACATTGTGCAGGTTTTTTGTGTAAGCCTTTCAGGCTAAATTCGAAACAAACAATTATTTGTTTGCTTCTGCATAAGCTGCAATTGAGCTAAGCACTTCCTGTTTTGCAACATCAGCACCTTCCCAACCACTTAACTTCACCCATTTTCCTGGCTCTAAGTCTTTGTAGTGCTGGAAGAAGTGTTCGATTTGGCTGATCAAAAGCGGAGGAAGATCGGTATATTCCTGAACGTCTTTATAGATTGGCGTTAATTTGTCGTGTGGAACTGCAACCAGTTTCGCATCAACACCACCGTCATCTTCCATGTTCAATTTGCCCACAGGACGGCAACGAATCACTGAACCTGGCTCAACCGGGTGTGGAGTTACAACCAATACGTCTAATGGATCGCCATCAAGAGACAAGGTGTTTGGCACATAACCGTAGTTTGCCGGGTAGAACATTGCAGTACCCATAAAGCGGTCTACAAATAATGCATCAGAATCTTTGTCGATTTCGTATTTGATTGGTGCTGCATTTGCAGGAATTTCAATAATTACATAGATGTCGTTTGGTGCATCTTTACCCGCTGGGATATTGCTGTAGCTCATAGCATCACTCTTTAACAAGTTAAATCTTTTTTAAACCGCAACGATTATAACGGTTTTTGCGTATTAAATAACTTTTCGATTATACATCTGCTGGATGAAAATATGTATTTGCACATTTTCAGGCTCAGGTGGTTAATTTAATCACCAGCAGCAGGAAAATCGGACAAAGCAAGGACAAGGTCCAGATAATGGAACGCAAAGTGGCCCAATTGGCTAAATAGCAGATGCCGTAGAAAATACGGAGTAAAATATAGGCCATACCAAAGGTCATGATCAGGTTTTGAGAAACCACCATATATTCTGCCATTAAAATCGAGGCAATAAATAAGGGTAAACTTTCAAAACTGTTTTGTTGTACCGCATTGGCACGTGCGGCCAAACCTGTGGTTCTAGCCAGAAATTCACGCGGGTTCTGGTTATCTCGTGCTTTAAAACCTGCTGCTTTTTTTGCAATTGCGGTAAAAACGTAAGGCAATAAACATGCGATTAAGATGAGATAAATTATTCCGCTAATGCTTTGCATCTCATTTTTCTCATTAAGATTTTATGCTGCCTATCATAGCATGGTGTTTTCGCAATATTTTTTGTAAATTATAGTGTTTTTATAAATGAGCAATAAGGATCCATGATGGTTAATCCTGATCAAGAGAAAATGTTTGATGTACTTGAAAAGCAGCGCCAGCATCAACTTAAAGTGGATCGGATACTCAAAGTCGTATTGCCGATTGTCGGATTTTTACTTTCGGTCATGTGCGCCAATTTCAATCGGCTTTCCCTTATTTTCACCATTGTTATTTCAATTCTCGCGCTTTGGATGGTGGGAATTAAACGTCAGGCCCTGTGGATATGGACTACCGTCGTTGCGTTCTACTGCTTGCTTGATAATTTATATAGTTTTGGTGCATTTGATTTAAAGCGATACGTTTATCAATTCGGTAGCATCACGACCTTTCTATGGATTACGGGTATAGCACGTCCCTATATTGATCGATGGATGTTGAAAGATTAAAGCCCAAATAAAAAAGCGCCGATCACGGCGCTTTTTTATTGCAGTATTTATGCAGTTTTACGCAAGTCTTTACGCAAGATTTTACCCACGTTGGACTTTGGCAATTCATCTATAAACTCAACATAACGTGGGCGTTTGTAGCCGGTTAAGTTTTCTTTAGCGAAAGCAAGTACTTCTTCTGTGGTGAGTGACGGCTCTTTTTTCACTACAAACAGTTTAGGCACTTCACCTGATTTTTCGTCAGGTACACCAATCGCAGCAACTTCCAGCACTTTAGGGTGCTTAGAAATTACTTCTTCAATTTCTGAAGGATAAACGTTAAAGCCAGACACCAAGATCATGTCTTTTTTACGATCGACAATCTTGATATAGCCGCGAGCATCCATGATACCGATATCACCGGTACGGAAGAAACCGTTGATCATCACTTTTTCAGTTTCATCTGGACGGTTCCAGTAACCTTTCATGACTTGTGGACCACGAATAGAGATTTCACCCTGTTCGCCAAGCGGCACTTCATTGCCGTCATCATCCAAAATAGCCACTTCAGTCAACGGTAATGGAATACCAATGGTACCGCTAAATTCAGTGGATTGCGGTGGATTGGCTGTTGCAACAGGTGAAGTTTCAGATAAACCGTAACCTTCAATAATATTCGTACCGGTAACTTTCTTCCATGCTTCAGCAGTAGAAGGCAATACCGCCATACCACCGCCCATCGCCATTTTCAGTTTGCTATGGTCAAGCTGTTTGAATTCTTCATTATTTACCAAGGCATTAAACAGGGTGTTTACTGCCGGGAAGAATGACGGCTGGTATTTACGCAGTTCTTTCATTACTGCTGGCAAGTCACGCGGGTTTGGAATAAGCACGTTCGCCTGACCTTTATACATGCCGTACAACGCACATACCATGAATGCAAAGATGTGATAAAGCGGCAAGGCACAGAAAATACGGTCATCCGGTTGCCCATCTTGAGCACCAAATTTACTTTGGAAAATACCGTCACACTGCAACATGTTCGCAACCAGATTGCGATGCGTCAGTTCAGCACCTTTCGAAACACCCGTGGTACCGCCGGTATATTGAAGTACGGCTGTATCACTCAGTGTAAGATTAGGACGTTTATAGTTGCTTGGATTCACTTTAGACATTGCCGCGTTAAAACGGATATGTCCTGGAATATTCCAGGCTGGAATTTGCTTACGTACCGAACGTAACACAAAATTCACTAATGTACCTTTTAAGGCACCCAGCATGTCGCCAACAGAGGCAACAACCACGTGCTTCACAGGAGTTTTACCAATAATCGCCTGGTAAACAGAGGCAAAGTTTTCAATAATCACCAGCACTTCAGAACCGGAGTCATTTAACTGATGCTCAAGTTCACGAGAAGTATAAAGCGGGTTCACGTTTACAAGGACTAGACCTGCACGGAAAATCCCCAATGCGACAACGGGATATTGAAGGACGTTTGGCATCATCACCGCCACACGTGTACCTTTTGCCAAACCTAAACTTTGCAAATAAGTCGCAAATTTACGGCTTGCTTCTTCCAACTCACTAAAAGTGAGAACTTTATCCATAAAAATAAAGGCGTCACGTGAGCCAAATTTCTGGAAATTGCGCTCAAATACATCAACCAATGAGGTATTTTCAGCTGGTAATTCTACAGTTTCCGGAATCCCGGTCTTCTGGTATTCAGCGAACCAAATCTTTTCCATAATGCCTATCACTCCAATCTTAATCCTTAGTTTTTAAACTGTTTTTTTCTTTGCTGAACCTGGTTTTTTCCTTTTGTATTGTTCAACAAAGCATCCATTTGCACGAATTACACCATATATAGCCTATTTCGTATTGGGGATGCTAGTTTTATCTTTGAATGAACAGTTTATTTGCTTTTTGATATCCTCGTGGTAAGAGTTGACCTTTAGTGCCTCGCTTACCAATATATTTTTGAAGATCATCACCTTTTAGTTTTAATTGTTGCTGTCCAGCAACCACTTGAATTATTTCATCTAAATTTAACATTGTCATGGATACGATTTGATCTTTTGCCTCGAGTTGTATCAATTTGTTACCTTTACCCTTACTCAGGCTTGGCAATTCTGACAAATCGACCACCAGCATTCGGCCGGCTGAACTGAGTAAGGCCACATGAGTCGCCTGTTCTACTGCTTGCAGTGGCATCGCTTTGCTATCTTCAGGCACAGTCAGAAAGGATTTACCTGCCTTGGCATTGGTATCCAGTTGTTTCGCCTGGGTTTTAAAACCATAGCCTTTGGAACTTAAGGCCAGAATTTCAGCTTCATCCTCGGCAATAAACACCTGAAGGAACCCCACCCCGCTGGCCGGAGAAAGTTTGGAACTTAAAGGTTCACCCAAACCCCGTGCCGATGGCAGCGTGTTAATGGCCAGTGCATAACTGCGACCGGTTTCGTCCAGCACATAGACTTTCTGATTGGATTTACCTTGGGCATGACTTAAATATTGGTCACCGGCACGGAAATTCAGGTTTTCGGCATCGACCTCATGACCTTTGGCAGAACGGATCCAGCCTGCTTCAGACAACACGACCGTTACAGGATCGGCCGGCAACATGTCCTGTTCATTAATGGCAAGTGCCTCGGCACGACGCACGATTGGTGAACGGCGGTCATCACCGAATTTTTTCGCATCTTCTTTCAGCTCATTAATGATCAATGCTTTTAAAGATTCAGGATTGGCCAGCTGCTCGCGGATAATGGCAGCACGCGCTTCCAGCTCTTCCTGTTCACGGCGCATTTCCATTTCTTCAAGTCTGGCCAAATGACGTAACTTGAGTTCTAAAATGGCTTCGGCCTGAATTTCGTCAATATTGAAATGGGACATCAGCACCGGTTTCGGCTGATCTTCTTCACGAATAATGCGAATCACTTCATCAATATTTAAATAGGCAATGATCAGACCCGCGAGAATGTGCAGGCGTTTTTCAATTTTATTTAAATGGTATTGCAGACGGCGCGTCACTGTGGTTTTACGGATTTCAATCCATTCCAGCAAAATGCGGCGAATCGATTTCACTTGTGGACGGCCATCAGCACCAATCATGTTCATGTTGACGCGATAGCTGGATTCCAGATCGGTCGTCGCAAATAAATGGCTCATCACTGCTTCGGCATCAATGCGGTTGGAACGCAGCACGATCACCAGACGGGTTGGATTCTGATGATCCGATTCGTCCCGCAAGTCACTGACCAAAGGCAGTTTTTTTGCCTGCATCTGATCGGCAATCTGGGTAATGACCTTGGAACCCGACACCTGATACGGCAGGTCGGTAATCACGATTTCATTTTTTTCAATCTTATACACCGCACGCATACGGTAACTGCCACGTCCTGTGGTCTGTACTTTAAGCAGTTCTTCAGGGGCAGTAATAATTTCGGCTTTGGTCGGCAAATCTGGGGCTGGAATATATTCCGCCACTTTTTCATCGGACAGGTTCGGATTGCGAATCAGGGCAATGGTGCCTTTCACCACTTCACGCAGGTTATGCGGTGGAATGTCGGTAGCCATCCCCACGGCAATCCCGGTGGTGCCGTTCAATAAAATATTGGGCACACGCGCAGGCAAGTTCACTGGCTCTTTCAGGGAACCATCAAAGTTGTCCTGCCAGTCACAGGTACCCTGCCCCAGTTCAGACAACAGCACTTCGCTGTATTGCGACAGTTTGGCTTCGGTATAACGCATTGCCGCAAAGGATTTCGGGTCATCCGGCGAACCCCAGTTGCCTTGACCTTCAATAAAAGGATAACGGTAACTGAATGGCTGTGCCATCAGCACCATGGCTTCATAACAGGCAGAATCACCATGCGGATGGTACTTACCCAGTACATCACCGACGGTACGGGCAGATTTTTTCGGCTTGCCGCTATGCTTTAAGCCCAGTTCACTCATGGCATAGACAATACGGCGCTGTACCGGTTTTAAACCGTCACTGATATGCGGCAATGCACGATCCATAATCACGTACATGGCATAGTTAAGGTAAGCTTGTTCAGTAAATTCGGCTACGGAACGATTTTCTGTCGCATGATGCACAAGGCTGGTCATAAAAGCGTGAAATCCTAAATAATTCGTTTTTGTATCTACGTTGTTATGCTATGTCGCAGCTGCGGACTACACAAGGGCAGTAACCCACACTCTGCGACAAATTGTGTCTTATGGACTAAAAATATCCATTTTATAATAACCAATCAACTAAAAAACAAGCAATTTTATAAGCCAATCGACTCTAAGGTCTTACCTTTGGTTTCTTCACCCAGCAGCAGAATGATCAGCGCCACGGCAATTAAAACGGCGGTAAACATCATAAAGACATAGCTGAAACCTTGCTCCATGACCATCATATGCGTCACGGCGAAAGGAGCCAGAATACCGCCAATACGGCCAATTGCACCGGCCCAGCCTGAACCGAAAGCACGGATATTGGCAGGATACTGTTCCGGGGTATAGGTGTATAACACGCCCCACGCCCCCAGGTTAAAGAAGGACATCAAACAGCCCCACAGCACAATCTGGGTCACATTGTCGGACTGGCCAAAGAAATAGGCCGACACCGCACACATGGCAATGAAACCGGCCAGGGTTGCCTTGCGTCCGAGTTTTTCCACCAGCCATGCCGCAGCAATATAACCCGGCAACTGGGCCAGAATCATCACCAATACATACTCGAAAGACTGCACGATGGTATAGCCTTCTTGGACCAGTAAACTTGGCAGCCAGGTGAAAATACCATAATAAGAAAATACGATACCAAACCAGATTAACCACAGCATGAGGGTACGGCGTGCAAAAATGCCGGACCAGAGTTGAGAGAAGCTAATGTCATGCTTTTCGGCCACCGGTTTGACTTCAAAAATTTCAATCACTTCCACACCACATTGCGCTTCAATTTTTTTCACCAAAGCATGCGCTTCTTTATGTCGACCCCGGTTAATTAAATAGGGAACGGATTCCGGTACCATTTTCCAGATCACGATGGCATACAGGGCAGGAATACCCCCAATCAGGAAAGCGGCATGCCAGCCAAAATCGGGAATCACAAAACGTGAAACCAGAGCCGCAACCAGCCAGCCCAAACCCCAAAAACTTTCCAGCAGCACAATAAAGCGCCCACGGACATGGGCTGGAATATATTCACTCACCAGCGTTACGGCCACAGGTAGCTGACCACCCAATCCAAGCCCCACAATAAAACGGAACACCAGCAACCAGCTCAGGTTCGGCGCAAAAGCGCAAGCCGCAGTTGCCAGGCTATAAATGACCAGAGTGGAAGCAAAGACTGTTTTACGTCCCCAGCGATCCGCAAGACCGCCTGAACACACCGCCCCAATCGCCATTCCAATAAAACCAATGGAAACCACCCAGCTTTTATCATCCGGCGTCATGGCCCAGTCTTCGGTCATTTTGGCCAGAATAAAGGAAATTAATCCGGTATCCATGGCATCAAACATCCAGCCCAGACCAATCACCCATAGCAAGGTATAGTGAAACTTACCAATCGGTAAACGCTGTATACGTGAGACTAAATCCATAACAAGAGCTCTGATTTGGTGAAAGAATGCATGCTGCTTTCCCAACAGGATTTATTGTTGTATTAATTTTTATACGCCAATTTGCAGATGATGACCGCTCATTTCGTCGGTCATTCATCATATTAAGGCAATATTCTAGGAAGCATCTTTGGAAGATGCAGACTGGTCGTCGTCATCTTTATAGATAAATTTCGGCATTTCCAGACCAAAATAAATAGCGATGCAGCGCAAAGAGAAACCGAAGATCAAGGTCGAAATGACCGTGATTTCCAGCGAGAAGCCAATTTCCTGACAAATCCAGTAACAAATTACGGAAACAAAGGAAATACTGGCATACAGTTCACGGCGGAACACCAACGGCACATCGTTACACAGAATATCGCGCAGAATACCGCCGGAAACGCCGGTCAGGACGCCAGCGACTGCGGAAACCACAAAACCATGCCCCATCTCCAGGGCAATCTGACAGCCAATGATGGTAAAACCGATTAAACCCAGGGCATCAAGAATCAGGAAGATGGAACGTAAATGGCGCATCCATTTGGCAATCAGGATGGTGACAAAGGCAGCACAACAGGTCAGCACCAGATATTCCGGATGCTTGACCCAGGTCAGCGGATAATGCCCAAGCAATACATCCCGGACCGAACCACCGCCCAGCGCAGTCACGCAGGCAATCAGCGTTACCCCAAACCAATCCATACTACGCCGACCTGCCGACAGTGCTCCTGTCATGGCTTCAGCCGTAATCGCAATAATATAAATGACCAATAGCAACATTGCCCTGCTTCCACTGAGGGTTATCGATGCGCGCTATTCTAAGGCAAATTCAGGTGAAAATTACAAAAATTGCGCACAACATTGCTTAAATTTTTTCCCTGAACCGCAAATACACGGCTGTTTCATGGTGATTTGCATGTTTGTGGTCGGATCAAGGAAATACCAGGCATCTGCATGCTTCACAAAATGTGAAACTTCATGATGGACCTGCGCCTGATTGCCATCGTGATAATGGGCCTTGAATTCGACCTGGGCATGGTTCTTGTCCAGTTTTTCCCGGGCCTGAACGACTTCCAGCTTGAGCCACTGATTGGCCTTGCTCCAGTCACGAATTGCCGCCACATCCAGCGCCTGTTGCTGGCCTAAGGCTGTGGTTTTCACAATATAGTCAATTTCATGCCGAGCAAAGGCACTATAACGCGAACGCATCAATTGTTCTGCACTTTGTGCTTTGAGCTGCCCCAAATGCAAGGGCTGGCAACAGCGGGCATACTCTCCTGCACCACATGGACACTTTGCTTCTGACATCAATTTTTTCCAATAAAATAGCCCGACTCTGCGGGCTATTTTAATTCAATCTCGGGGTTGAAAGATCATCTGTGCAGGATGAAATTAACTTTCAGGTTCATTTTGATTGAGCGGGATGATATGGACCTTATCAATTTTATGTCCATTCATCGTCACCACTTCAAAAATGTGTTCGTCGGCTTCCAGTTTCTCGCCGCTTTCCGGCAGACGTCCCAGATGGAACAGGATATAACCGGACAAGGTCGAATACTGTTCGGACTCATCCACCAGATCACGGTTTAACAGTAAGGAAACATGACGAATATCGGTAGAACCTTCCAGGATTAAAGTTCCATCTTCCAGACTTTCTGCTGCAGTTTCAAATTCATCTTCATCCGGGAATTCACCGGCAATGGCTTCTAGCACATCAATCGGAGTGGCAATCCCTTCAATCGAACCGTATTCATTCAGTACAATCGCCATTTGCAGCGGTGCCTGACGCAATTGCTCCATCACCATCAATACCGGGGCATTTTCATGCATGATGACTGGCTCGCGTAAATGGCCTTCAAAATTCAGTTTTCCGGTTTCGATATATTCGTTCATGACTTTATGGGTCAGTACCACACCGGCAATATTATCCAGCTCACCATGCGCCACAATTAAACGCGAATGGGTCGTGCTTAATAACTGCTCTTTAATGGAGGCTTCGTCTTCATCCAGATCAATCCATTCCAGTTCCGGACGCGGTGTCATCACCGATTTGACTGGCCGCTCCGACAGTCCAAGCACGCCTTGCACCAGCACACTATGGTAAACCCCGTTGTCTTCATCAAAAACCTCATCGGCAAAGGCACGGGTCGCCAGCACATCTTCGGCTTCATTGTTTTGCGATTCGCTTTTCCCCCCCAGCATGCGCATGACGGCAGAAGCGGTGCGGTAACGCAGGTCTGTCGTGGTCACCATCCGCTCCTGGTTACGGCGCATGGTCTGGTTGATAAATTCGACAATCACCGAGAAACCAATCGCGGCGTATAGATAGCCTTTAGGAATATGGAAACCGAAGCCTTCTACAATGAGAGAGAAACCAATCATCATCAGGAAGCCGAGGCACAGAATCACCACGGTCGGATGTCTGTTGACAAAGGTCATCAGCGGTTTGGATGCCCACAGCATGATCCCGACTGCAATCACCACTGCAATCATCATCACCGACAGGTCTTTGACCATGCCGACTGCGGTAATCACGCTATCCAGAGAGAATACGGCATCCAGTACCACAATCTGGACGATCACCATCCAGAACGCTGCATGCACCGGGTTTTCTTCTTTCTGCGGTTGGGCACCTTCTATGCGCTCATGCAGTTCCATGGTGCCTTTAAATAACAGGAATACACCACCAAACAGCAAAATCAGGTCACGGCCGGAAAAATGATGATCCAGAACGTGGAACAGTGGCTGGGTCAAGGTCACCACCCAGGCAATCGAGGCCAGCAAAACCAACCGCATACACAAGGCCAGAACCAAGCCGATGATACGGCCTGCATTACGCTGTTCCGGGGGCAGTTTTTCCGCCAGAATGGCAATAAAAACCAGGTTGTCGATACCCAGTACAATTTCTAGAACCACTAAAGTTGCCAGTCCAATCCATGCCGATGGATCTGACATCCATTCAAAGATCATTGGATGTTCTCCTGTGCAGGATGATGAGGGACTGATTTTAGAAGGTTCATATTAAAATCGCTGAATATGCGATGAACAGCATTCTTTGTATTTTTTACGGAAGCATTGAAGTGTTCAGAGCGAGGACAACCACTACTCATGTTAATTCATTTATTGGAAAACAGATTTTTAGTATAGCAAGATGAAGTAGAAATTCATCCCTTTTTGCGTACCGGGCTGTTTTTCGCTCACCCAATATCAACAAATCTTTGCAAAGTCAGTATAAGGCGGATCACGGCCTGTCATATTTAACCATTAAGCTAGAGACTGAAAAAATAAAATGCTATGGTAAAAATATAATGATGAACAGTGTATTAAAAATGACTCCCAAACATAACAATCCTACTCCCAAAACAACTCAACCTTTAATTGCACTTTACTGTGGTTCACGTTCAGGCAATAAACCGATTTATCAGGAAAAAGCCGTGGCTTTGGCTCAGGCACTGGCGGACCTGGGTTTCGGAATGGTCTATGGCGGCGCAAGTATAGGCCTCATGGGGCAAGTGGCAGATGCCGTCAGACAGCGTGGCGGTGAAACGGTCGGGGTGATCCCTGAATTTATGCTGGATTATGAGATTGCACATCACCAGCTGACCGAATTACACATTGTACAAAGCATGCATGAACGCAAGGCCATGATGGCGGAACGTGCCAGTGCTTTTGTCGCTTTGCCCGGCGGCTTGGGCACTTTTGAAGAAATCCTGGAAATTGCCACCTGGGGGCAGTTAAATCAGCACCAGAAACCCATGATGCTCTATAACGTGAATGGCTTTTATGATGCCCTGATTAACCAGCTCGATCATGCCGTCAGTGAAGGTTTTTTACCGCCGCAGCATCGCGCCAAACTGATTATCTGTAATCATGCCGATCAGATTATCAATGCCATTAAAAATCTGGATGCACCAAAGCACTTTGCCATTTAAACCGATGTCCGAATACAAAAAGCGAGCTTACGGCTCGCTTTTTTTAAAGTTCAATTGAGCAGCTGTAAACATTAATCCCGAAGCCCTGTATCAAGCTGCGAATACTGAATTTGATCTGATCGAGTTTTTATTTGATTTAACTTTCAACTTTTTTATAACGCTGATCTTGTGCATGAACACCCCTCCCATTTCTGGACCAATTCATCTTCCTGGCTATGAATAGCACAACTTTTTCTTACACCCTCTTGAACGGATTGCTTTAAACTCTGTAAAAAATCGCTTTAATATTGTTATGAACGCCACCCCTTCGCATCAAGCCCTGCAACCTGAATTCCGACTGCTGGTTCTGTTGGTATCAATCGGTTTTTTTATGCAAGGTTTGGACACCACCATTGTCAATACCGCAATTCCGGCCATGGCAGCCAATCTGGCTGAAGATCCGCTGCAGATGCATAGCGTGGTGGTGGCTTATGTGCTGTCGGTAGCAGCCTGTATTCCCCTAAGCGGCTGGCTGGCCGACCGTTTTGGCGTGCGCAATACCTACTTTGCCGCCATCATTATTTTTACTCTTGCCTCACTGGGCTGCGGACTGTCCAGCAGTTTAAACCAGCTGCTCTTTTATCGGGTGATTCAGGGCATTGGCGGTGCCTTGTTACTTCCTGTAGGCCGGCTGGCGATGCTCAAGGTCATTCCGCGTACCCAGTTTTTATCTGCCATGAGCTTGATGAGCCTGGCCGGCCTGATGGGTCCCCTGATTGGCCCGACACTGGGCGGATGGATGGTCGAAATGGCAACATGGCACTGGATTTTTTTAATTAATATTCCGATGGGGCTTTTAGGGGTTCTCATCACCTTTAAAGCCATGCCCAACGTGACCGAGCCTGGCGTCAAGTCATTTGATTTTTCAGGTTTTATTTTGCTGGTGATTGCCATGGTGGGCCTTTCACTGGGCATTGAAAATTTTGCCAGCCCGCATCAATCGTTATGGTGGAGTATGGGTCTGGTGCTTGCGGGTGTATTGGCAGCGATTATCTATGCCATTCATGCCCATACGCATCACAACGCGCTGTTCCGGAGCACATTATTCAGCAATCGCATTTATGCCATTGGCATTATAGGGAATTTCTTCGCCCGCCTGGGCGGCAATGCCATGCCTTTCCTGCTCCCCCTGATGTTGCAGGTCGCCTTTGGCTTTGAACCGTTTATTACCGGCCTGTTGATGATTCCAACCGTGCTCGGTTCGCTCGCTTCCAAGCCGATTATCCGCCAGATTATTCAACGCTTCGGTTATCGCCAGGTATTGCTGGTCAATACCTTATTGGTCGGCGCATGTATTGCCAGTTTTGCCCTCACCACGGCGGATACGCCGATCTGGTTAAGAGCCTTACATTTCTTTGTCTTCGGCATGCTGAATTCTCTGCAGTTTGTTTCCATGAATACCCTGACGCTCAAAGATTTACCACAGCAGGATGCCAGCAGTGGCAACAGCTTTTTATCCATGATCATGATGGTCTCGATGAGTATTGGTGTGGCATTAGCCGGAACCTTGGTCAATGTCTTTAGCGCCTATTTCGGTAGCGAGCAGATCGTGACGGCTTTTCACAGCACCTTAATTTTCCTCGGCTGCATTAACCTGATTACCGCAGCCATTTTCTGGCAAATTCCACGTCACACTCCAATATAGTCAGACGCTATCAGAAACAACGTGGTCTGAATGTTCAGATCGCGTTATCATGTATTTGATAAATCACGCCTAAATTATCTATGCCTAAAAAACGATTCGCCAAAAACAGTCATAAAAAGCTCTACGCCTCTTGCATGGGCTTGGGACTGATTTGCGCTGCAATCGTATTGTATGTTTTTGTCTTGCATCATAATCCTGCTTCGGCACAGGAATATCCGGTCAAAGGTTTTGATGTTTCACATCATCAGGGTGACATTCAGTGGCAGCAGATTTCCCCGCAGCGTTATCAATTTATCTATCTGAAAGCCACAGAAGGCGGCGATTTTAAAGACCGAAAATTTCAGGACTACTGGTTGCAGGCACGTGAACATGGCTTTCTGGTCGGTGCCTATCATTTTTACCGTTTATGCCGGGGTGGCGAAATTCAGGCGCAAAATTTTATTGAAACCGTACCCAATAAAGCCGATGCCTTGCCCCCGGTGATTGATCTGGAATATGACAGTAACTGCATCAACACCTATACCCGGGAACAACTGCTGAAAGAAATTCAGGTCATGCATGATCGGCTGTATCAGCACTATGGCAAGCAACCGATTTTCTATATTTCCAAGTCATTCTATAACATTGTTCTGGCGGGAGAGTTTTCAAAAACACCGCTGTGGGTCCGTGAATATCAAGGCAAGCCCGATTTAAAAGGCAAGCCAAAATGGCTGTTCTGGCAGCATACCAATCAGGGCACCATCAAGGGCATTAACAAAGCGGTAGACTTAAACGTGTTTAATGGGGATGAGGATGACTGGACACGCTTTTTAGAATGCAATGGAATCTATCCACTTAAAAAAGTTGAAAAATTACCAAAAAAATAACAGGATAAGTCCCTACCTTTAACCACAATAAAAAATAAAACTGCATAAAAACGGGAAATTTATGGCAAATCAAAAAGGATTTTGGCGCGTGGCAGTAGGCATCAGCATACTCGTTGGAGTGGCTGCTGTCGTTTTGCTCCTGCAACCTTCAGGTCAGATGTCAAATTTTCAAAAATGGCAATATCAAGCCTCTGAAAAAGCGGCTGCACCTGCAACGCTTCAGGTCAAATTCTTTGGCGTTTCCACCCTGCTTTTTGATGATGGCAAAACCCAAGTTTTAATTGACGGTTTCTTTAGTCGTCCTTCCATTGCAGAGGTGCTTTTCACCAAAATCCAAAGTCAGCCTCAAGTCGTTCAACATATCGTGCAACAGCAGCAGTTACAAAGAACCCAAGCCATACTGGTGACCCATTCACATTATGATCATGCGCTGGATATTGCCGAACTTGGGAGACAGCTTCCCCACGCTAAAATTATTGGTTCCAAAAGCAGTCTGAATATTGCACGTGGCGGCCATATTGCAGAACAGCAACTCATCCAGGTTCAGCCTTTTAAATTCATCAGCTTTGGGCAATTCAAAGTAATGGCCATTCCCTCCCAGCATACGCCACCCACTGCCGTGAATAATGACCTTGGTGAAGAAATTACCCAGCCGCTGCAACTTCCTGCCCATTTCTCGGCATTTAAAGAAGGCCATAGTTTTGACTATTTGATTGAACATTCAGGTCAGCGCATTTTAGTTAAAGCCAGTACGGGTGCTGTACCGGATCAACTGAAAAATTTAAAAGTGGATACTTTATTTTTAGGCATTGCCCAGCTGTCACGCCAATCGGAACAATTTCAGCAAAACTATCTGGATCAAACCCTGAGAACCTTACAACCTAAAGTCGTGGTACCGGTTCATTGGGATAACTTTTTCCAGCCAATTGACCAGCCTTTGGAATTTTTACCGTACCTGGCAGACAATACTGAACAAAGTTTAAAAATACTGATTCGGGCAGCCGAACAACAACGCACCCGGCTGGTTTTACTTAGTCAACCTGTGTCGTATCCACTTGATCCTGCTCTACAATCTGATCGGTGAAGATGAGATACTGAAGCCCAGCACGTACAGGCAGAGTTTGGGACTGCATGAGAAAAATCATTCACATCGATATGGATGCCTTTTTTGCATCTGTGGAACTCAAAGACCGGCCGGAGTTACAGCATTTGCCGGTGGTCGTGTCTTCACATCATCCACGGGCAGTCATTTGTGCAGCGTCCTACCCTGCGCGCGAGTTCGGCTTGCACTCTGCCATGTCGATGGCACAAGGCCGAAAGCTTTGTCCCCATGTAGTCATCATTGAACCCGATTTTGAAAAATATCGTGCCATTTCTGCGCAAATTCATCAGGTATTTCAAGATTATACCCCGATGATTGAACCCTTGTCTTTAGATGAAGCCTATCTGGATGTCACAGAAAATCTGAAAAATATTCCGAGTGCCACAGAAGTGGCCATGCGTATACGGGAAGATATTTTTAAAGTTACCGGTTTAACTGCCTCTGCCGGGGTCGCACCCAATAAATTTTTAGCCAAAATTGCTTCGGACTGGAACAAACCGGATGGCATTTGTGTCATTAAGCCTTCTCAAGTACAGAGTTTTATTCAGGATTTACCGCTAAAGAAAATTCCCGGCGTAGGAAAAGTGATGCAAGAAAAGCTCAAGCGGCTGCAATTGCAAACGCTGGGAGATTTACAAAAAATTGAGCAGAATGTATTGGTTCAGCATTTTGGCAAATATGGCAAACGACTTTTTCTCTATGCCCAGGGGATTGATGAACGGCCTGTACAAGTTGAACGTGAACGCCAGCAAATTTCCAAAGAAACCACCTTTGATGATGACCTGACCTTAATCCAATGCCAGAATGCTTGGCCTCGACTGATTGATCAAGTCTGGAGCAGTTTGGAGAGAAAACAACTCAGTGCACGCGGGGTTTCAGCCAAACTCAAGTTAAAAAATTTTCAGGTCTTGCAACACAGCAAAAGTTTCAAACAGCCTTTACAAAATCGGCAACAACTGGAACAGGTACTGCAACAGCTAATCACTGAAATGCATATTCCGGAAAGTTATCAGTTTCGCCTGATTGGCGTTGGGCTTTACCAGCTTTCGGAGCAGCAGGATCAGTCACAGCTTTCACTCTGGTAGTATTTGCACGTTTTTCAATCAAAAGAATAAAATTAGACCAATTAATGATACACAAACATGATTTTTGCGGTACTCTATGGGCGCGATACATTTATCCATGTAAACGCCGAGATGCTAAAAATCACCTTTACTTTTAGCATGCTGTCCTGTGATTGGCGTGACGATCAAATCCGAATGTTACAGGGCAACTCTGTTGAACCGCATGGACTCTCCATCACATCTCTTCTGCATTTTTTATACACTCTCAAAAAACAGCATATTTTCATACTCTACTGAATCATTTTATCAATGCTGCTGTAAATCCGTCTGATTTTTTCCGGTATGTTCTGATTTTCCTTCCTGTTAATTTTAAAAAATCTCTTCCGTTACTGTTTCAGCTTCATCATGGCTGCCCCGATAAATGATTTACGCTAAAGGCGCATGGCATTATGATATTGCCATTTACTAGGCTGCAGGCTATGTGTCCACAATATGGCGCTTAGCAACTATGCCGAAAATAAAGGACTCTTATTATGACAGTACAACGTCTGCACGTTGAAAAGCGCTTTTCTGAAATTGCCATTTCAGGCAACCTGGTCCATCTGGCGGGTCAATTGGCTGCGGATACAACGCTAGACATTAAAGGTCAAACCCGGCAAACCCTGGAAATTATTGATCGCTTGCTGGCCGATGCCGGTACAGACAAGAGTCAGATTATGTCGGTGACCATTTATTTAAAAGATATTGAAAATGACTACGCAGCGATGAATGAAATCTGGGATGCCTGGGTCGCTGATATTGAAGCCCTGCCTCGCACCTGTGTCGAAGCCAAGCTGTATGCCCCTGATGTTTTGGTGGAAATGACTGTCACTGCTGTGCGTGCATCAAATTAAAAGCAAAAAAATAAGCATGAACAGTCATTCATGCTTATGCTGATTTAACCTAACATTCGGATTTTCTTTCGTCCCAAATCTGGATAAAACTCATACTTTTTTATTGTAGCTTCTGTTAACTCATCCAGCTGAAAATCAGCAGGGTTTTCAATTAAAAAATCTTGTCTTAACTGAAAATATTCCGGTACATCTTCATAGCGAATCACCCGATATCCAGCCATCGCCAACAGCGCATCCTGATATTGGGCATTTTGCGGATGCCTTAAAGCCATCGGATCATCCAGTGCAATAATGGCAGAAACCTGATGATGTTCATCTAAAATCACAAAATCTGCCACCATGTTACGATATTTATGGCGGGTACGGCTGTATTTGGTCGTCAACAAGGCATCAAATGAAACATGCGTCAACACTGTGCTGTGCGGCAATATTTCTTTGAGACGTGTAAAAGTTATCTGTTCACTAATGTTAAAAATAGCTCTTTGTTTTAAAGCACTATCTTGTTGTTTAGCACTACCTTCCAGACTTTTCCAAGCCTTCAGCAGAACGCCAAACAGAAGTAAACTTCCGACCAAAATATAAATTATCATCCTCTTAATCCTTTAATTTTTTATAGTCTTTTCCGGTGTCACACCGATGATTGTTATAAAATTCAGTATACAACAATTATTTTTATTAAATATTTCAAGTAAACAAACTGCATTTAATCATGACAAAATCATCATAAATGCTGACAAAAAGTTGTACTGATTTTATTTTTACCTCTATGTCCAAATTGAATCCATTTTCAGACACAAAACAACTGTATCGCAAGGCACAGTAGGGATGCAAGATTACTTTTTGAGATTGTCCTACAATTCCGACGAACTGTTTCATTCGCCATTATTTTTTTAACTTAATGATAAAAAAAGAACGCCGGAGCGCTCTTTTTTATTTTTAAATCAAGCTTTTGATTTAGGTTTAGATTTAGTTTTGGATTTAGAACCCGAAAATGGACGTTTTTCCCCGGTTTCACGTGGTGGCAAGCCGGTATGTTGAGTCAAAATCTGGCCTTTTTTAGGACGATTATTGTCATTTGTATTGGCAACATTACGTGATTGATTACGTGCAGTATTTTCACCTGTACGTTTTGCAGAATCTCCCGCCAAGGTCGAGTTTTTCTTGCGTGCAGACTGATATTGCCCTTCTGTGCCTTGTGGTTGATAGCTCGGAATCAGATGTTGTTTCGAATTACCAATCAAGTCTGAGCGGCCCATTTCTTTCAAAGCTTCACGTAACATTGGCCAGTTATTTGGATCATGGTAACGCAAGAAGGCCTTGTGCAAGCGGCGACGTTTCTCACCTTTCACAATATCCACATTTTCAGTATAACGCGCCACTTTCGCCAGCGGGTTTTTACCGGTGTAATACATGGTCGTTGCTGTGGCCATTGGCGATGGATAGAAGGTTTGTACCTGATCGGCACGGAAACCATTCTTTTTCAACCAAATCGCCAAATTCATCATGTCGTAATCGGTCGTTCCCGGATGCGCCGCAATGAAGTAAGGAATCAGATACTGTTCCTTACCTGCTTCTTTACTAAAGCGGTCAAACATCTGCTTGAAACGGTCATAAGTGCCAATACCCGGCTTCATCATCTTCGACAACGGACCTTTTTCGGTATGTTCAGGCGCAATCTTGAGGTAACCACCAACGTGATGGGTGACCAATTCTTTGACATATTCAGGGTTTAATACCGCCAGGTCATAACGTAAACCTGAACCGATCAGAATTTTCTTGATGCCCTTAATCGCGCGTGCTTTACGGTATAATTGCGTCAACGGTGCATGGTCGGTATGCAGGTTTTGACACACGCCCGGGAACACGCACGATGGTTTACGGCAGTTCTTTTCAATCTCCGGATCTTTACAGTGCAAACGGTACATGTTGGCCGTTGGACCACCCAAGTCCGAAATAATGCCGGTAAAGCCCGGTGCGGTATCACGAATCTTTTCCACTTCACGAAGAATTGAGTCTTCCGAGCGGTTCTGGATAATACGGCCTTCATGTTCCGTGATTGAACAGAAAGTACAGCCACCGAAGCAACCACGCATAATGTTGACCGAAAACTTGATCATGTCAAACGCTGGGAAACGTGCATTGCCATATGCAGGATGTGGCAGACGTGCATAAGGCAGATCAAACACATAATCCATTTCTTCTGTGGTCAATGGAATAGGTGGCGCATTCAACCACACATCACGTTCCCCATGCTTTTGTACTAAGGCACGTGCATTTCCCGGATTGGTTTCCAGGTGCAAAATACGGTTGGCATGCGCATACAGCACAGGATCATTCACTACTTCTTCAAAAGCAGGTAAACGGATTACCGCCAGTTCACGTGGTGGCAATTTATGTTTAATGGCTTTAGAAGCAGGTTGTAACTGCACAATTTGCGTATCGGCATCCAGATTGTCGCCTTCACGAACAACTGGATTTGCTACATGTTCTTTCTGGAAACCTTGGTACTGGCTTGAGTCTTTCCCCTGTTCAATCTCACAACCTTCAATATCTTCAGTCATGACATAAGGGTTGATAATCGGATCGACACGACCAATCGCATCCACATCATTCGATGCAATTTCAACGAATTTGGCTTTAGAGGCCCTGTTATGTTTATTGACAATAAATGCCGTACCACGGACATCCGTGATGTCGGTAATTTTTTCGCCTTTGGCCAAACGGTGCATCACTTCGACAATCGAGCGTTCGCCATTACCGTACATGAGAAGATCAGCTTTAGAATCCATCAATACCGAACGCCGAACTTTGTCTGACCAGTAGTCATAGTGCGCAATACGACGTAACGACGCTTCAATACCACCGAGCAATACCGGCACATCAGGATAGGCTTCGCGCACACGCTGGCAATACACGGTTGCCGCGCGGTCAGGGCGTTTATTCGGCACATTGTCTGGTGAATAGGCATCATCTGAACGGATTTTACGGTCGGCCGTATAGCGGTTAATCATCGAATCCATATTACCTGCGGTCACACCCCAGGCAATATTCGGTTTACCCAATACACGGAACGCATCCACACTGGTCCAGTCCGGCTGAGCAATAATCCCGACACGGAAACCTTGAGCTTCCAAAGTACGGCCAATGATGCCCGAACAGAAAGAGGGATGGTCAATATACGCATCACCGCAGACCAGAATAAAGTCACAACTGTCCCAACCGAGTTGATCCATTTCCTCGCGTGACATCGGCAAAAATGGCGCAGGTTCAAAACACGACGCCCAATATTTGTCGTAATCAAACAACGCTGTAGGCGCTGTCTGCATGGTATAAGCAGTAGACATGGCTAGCAATTCTCGGCTGGCAGATGATGGAAGACCTGAAAATTAGATCAAAGATGAAAGCCGAGTATTTTAGCATGAATTCGGCTGAGGTTGCTTGATTATAATTTGTACAAAACCAGTGATTTAATTTATCTTCCCAAAATAATCACTTCAGTTGAAAAAGCTTCTCCAGTAAGTGATCACCTATAGGGTTAAACATACTCATTCTTTGAAATATGCAAATTGGATGGGATAATATTTGAAATATTTTAAAGTCAGCAAACTCCAAAATCTGATGATTAGAATGTTTAGACTCGAATCTTAGGAGCTAAATATTTCCCACGCATAAAAAAAGCCCCTGCACTTGGCAGGGGCTTTCGAATAATGAGCTGGCGATGACTTACTCTCACATGGGTAATCCCACACTACCATCAGCGCTAAGAGGTTTCA
>NZ_JBNCAT010000012.1:0-66054 GCF_049808495.1 Acinetobacter sp. G11 | reverse complement strand
GGTCAATTTATTTGAAAGGAAACTTTTAAGGTCACTCTTTGTGCCTGATAAAAAATGGCGAAAACAAGAAGAACCTCAATTGAGGTTCTTCTTGTGATATTTGTGGGACAGTAGTGCCCAAATGGGTGCTTTTTTTTGCATGATTGATCTCTGCTATATGCAATCAATCATCTGTCTTTTCAAACCTGAAAGCCCTTTACCACGTAAGAGGATTCCAAATCTTAAACGGCTTGGTCAGTTGCACATCTTCCGCTGGATCATATTTTGCTGGTTTCAATTTTTGCGCTTTCTTACGTAACTTCCCGCTTTTTTGATCCAGGGCAACAAAGTTATAACTTTCTGACTTCAGCTGGGTGTAGGCAATTTCATTTAAACCGATTTTTTCCGGCACCATAATTAAAGGTCCGGAAACTTCACGACGGGTACTTAAGTTTTCTTCATCATACTTAATAAAATAAGACTGTCCCGCTTGCACGGTAAAATCCAGATATTTGGGCTTTTGAAAATGCTGCACACCCACGGGGCGGCTGGTTGATATGCGATAGGTTCCGGCAGGCAGTTCTACCCAATAATAGTGATTATTTAATAAGCTTGGGATACGCTCACTATTAATAAACAGACTGGATGCCACAATTTCCTGACGGTTCCATTTGCTGTCAGGACGGTATAGATACACTATGGCAGCCTGCTCATCTTGCGCCTGCACCGGTTGAAAACGCTGTCCCATTTTTTGATTGACCCAACCTCCAATGCTAAACATGCCAAAACGGTATTGTTCCAATAATCCCGGTTCATGCTCAGTATCTATAGGTTTTAAGGTTGACGTCGCTTGAGTGTGTTCCATAGCAGATTTGCCATGACATCCCAATAAAATAAAGCTTGCACAGACTGCAATACAGACTCCACGCATGATTTTCCCTCACCGCGTATTTTTTATTTTTGTACTAAACTAAATTAAGCACTTCATTGTTCGCTATGTATTGATTTTATTTAGGCGTCCACGCCTAATCACCGAGATTAACATCGCGTTTTATTTTTGAAAATAAAAAACGTGCGAAAACACAAGTTTTCCGCACGTTTCTGACGAATAGCAAATTAAGCAGATTTAGAATTAACCACTTTTAAATCTACTTTAGAGGCATTTTCAGTCTCTGACTTGGGCTGACGTTCTGCTTTTAACATAGGTTTTGCTTCCCCAGAAATCACAGCATCATTCACTATCACAGTCCCGATATCGGTACGGCTTGGTAAATCATACATGGTTTCAAGTAATGCATTTTCCAGAATTGAACGCAGACCACGTGCACCCGTATTACGCTCCAGGGCTTTCTTCGCTACCGCACGCAGTGCTGAATCTTCAAATACCAGATCCACATTTTCCATATCAAACAAATATTGATATTGACGGGTTAAGGCATTTTTCGGTTCAGTCAGAATCTGCATCAAGGCTTCTTCATCCAGCTCATCCAGAGTTGCAATCACTGGTAAACGACCAATAAACTCTGGAATCAAACCAAATTTCACTAAGTCTGTTGCTTCAACCTGACGGAACAAGTCAGACAATTTCTTGGTTTGATCTTTGTTCTTCACTTCTGCAGTGAAACCGATCCCGCCTTTTTCCTGACGCTGCTGTACGATCTTCTCCAGACCAGAGAAGGCACCGCCACAAATAAACAGGATATTTGAGGTATCAATCTGAATGAACTCTTGTTGCGGGTGCTTGCGTCCACCTTGGGGTGGAATAGAAGCAACCGTACCTTCAATCATTTTCAACAACGCTTGCTGAACACCTTCACCGGATACATCACGGGTAATCGACGGGTTTTCAGATTTGCGGGTAATCTTGTCGATCTCGTCGATATAGATAATACCCTTTTGCGCTTTTTCTACATCATAATCGGCTTTTTGCAACAGCTTCTGTACGATGTTTTCAACATCTTCACCGACATAACCTGCTTCGGTCAACGTGGTGGCATCTGCCATGGCGAATGGCACATCCAGCAAACGTGCTAAAGTCTGTGCAAGCAAGGTTTTACCCGAACCTGTTGGCCCAACCAGTAAAATATTACTTTTTGCCAGTTCAACCGCATCATCATGCTTATGACCGCTATGAGTCACTTTTAGACGCTTGTAATGGTTATAGACCGCAACTGAAAGCGTTTTCTTCGCCACATCCTGACCAATCACATATTGATCAAGTGCAGCGCGAATTTCGTGTGGCTTAGGCAAAGGCTTACTTGCCCAATCACCAGATTCAACCTGCTGGCTGGTTTGGACTAAATCCAGGCATACGTCCACACACTCATTACAGATGTAAGCGTCCTCACCTGCAATCAGTTTCCCGACTTCAGACTGCGTTTTACCGCAAAATGAACAATGCTTTTGTCCTTGAGGATGATCGGACATATTCACTCCAATATAAAAATCTGAAAATTATGGACGTTTGCTTAACACTTCATCCACGAGACCGTACTCTTTAGCAGCCTGCGCTGTCATAAAGTTGTCACGGTCAGTATCTCTGGCAACAGTTTCATAGTCTTGACCACTATGCTCTGCCATTAAACGGTTTAAACGTTCTTTAATGAATAGAATTTCACGTGCGTGAATTTCAATATCCGATGCTTGACCACGGAAACCACCAAGTGGCTGGTGAATCATCACACGGGCATTTTCCAGGCAATAACGTTTACCTTTAGCACCTGCATTGAGCAGGAAGGCTCCCATAGAGGCTGCCTGTCCCATACAATACGTCACGACATCTGGTTTAATGAATTGCATGGTATCGTAAATCGCCATACCTGCAGTCACTGAACCTCCTGGTGAATTAATATAGAGGTGTATATCTTTATCTGGGTTCTCTGCTTCTAAAAACAACATTTGAGCAACAATTAAATTTGCCATATTGTCTTCGACTTCACCGGTTAAAAAGATGACGCGTTCACGCAAAAGACGTGAGAAAATATCGAAAGAACGCTCACCACGAGAAGACTGTTCAACCACCACTGGCACTAAAGCGTTATCAATTGTTGGAACATACATACGTTATTTATTCCTAAATTTTTTGTTACTCAACTCATAGTCACAATATGAGGGATAATTGCTGAAAATGCAAAATATTCCCAATTAAATAACAGATATTTTTTATATAAGCATTGTGAATTCAGGACAGGTTCACGATAAGCCTGTACATAAAAAAAGGCGCATGATGCGCCTTTTTCAGTCAGCTAAGCTTAACCTTGTTGACGAGCTTGCTGCTCTTTCAATAAGTCTTCATAGCTTACTTTTTTGTCAGTCACTTTAGCAGAAGCCAAGATGTGATCAACAACCTGATCTTCTAATACAACAGCTTCGATTTGAGCACGTTGCTGTTTGTCATTTTTGAAGTATTCAATCACTTCTGTTGGGTCTTCGTAAGAAGAAGCCATGTCTTCGATGTAAGCGTCAACGCGAGCAGCATCTACTTCAATTTTAGCGTCCGCTAAAACCTTGCTCACCAACACGCCAAGTTTTACAGATTTTTCAGCTTGTTCTTTGAACAGGTCATCTGGAAGCATGCTGCTGTCAAATGCTTTCGCACCTTGAGCACCAAACTGTTGAGTGAACTGTTGAATCATTTGCTGACGTTGACGGTCAATTTCTTGAGCCAACATAGATGCTGGAACTTCAACTTCGTTTGCAGCTACCAAGGCATCAAAAGTCGCGCCTTTTACCTGGTTACGAAGACCGTTTTTCACTTCGCGTTCCATGTTTTTACGAACGTCAGCTTTTAATTTTTCAACGCCTTCTTCTTCAGTTAAACCGAAGATTTTCAAGAATTCAGCATCAACTTCTGGAAGTTTTTGTTTTTCAACAAGCTTCACAGTGATTTTGAATTGAGCTGCTTTACCCGCAAGGTTTTCAGCCTGGTAGTCTTCAGGGAAAGTAACATCAATTACTTTCTCTTCGCCTTTCTTCATACCAACGATACCGTCTTCGAAGCCAGGGATCATACGGCCAGAACCTAAAACAAGTTTAAAGTCAGTTGCAGAACCGCCTTCAAATTTTTCGCCATCTACTGAACCTTCAAAGTCGAAAGTCACTTGCATGTCTTTTTTAGCCATGCCTTTGGTTTCAGTCCAGCTTGCACGTTGCTTTTGAAGGTTTTCGATCATTTGATCAACGTCTTTGTCGCTCACTTCAGTTGCTTTACGTTCAACTTCCAAGCCGTCAAATTTAACGTCAACTTCTGGATAAACTTCTACAGTTGCTTCATAAACAAGAGCGTCTTCCTTGTTTTCAACTTTTTCAATGTTTGGCATGCCAACAGCATTGATTTTCTCTTGCTGGATCGCTTCAAACACTGTGTCACGAATTACATCGTTCACAACTTCTTGATAAATGCTTGCGCCATATTCGCGACGTACTACATTTAAAGGTACTTTACCTGGACGGAAGCCGTTGATCTTCACAGTTTTAGCAGTGCGTTTTAAACGAGCTTCAAATTGCTCGTTCACACGGCTCGTCGGTACAGATACATTTAAACGACGGGCAACGCCCGAAACCGCTTCAGAAGTTACTTGCATGGCTTCCTCGATATAGAAATAGTAATTGCAATTTTGAAAGTGCCACATTATATGACAACATTGAAAGATATACAAAGCAGTATGAGTTAACCACTATTTTTGTCTTGTTCTGCGATTAAATTTAAATTGAATGTAAAAAATCTCCTCTCTTTATTCCCACCTTAATATTTTTGTATATTTTTTATTGCAAATGATAAGTCTTATCATTACCATTAATGCGTTTTATTCTGTCTTGTTTATTTTCAGTTATTTATCTCGTCCATCTTTGGAATTCTATTGTATGAGTCAGTTCAATCTCCGCCCGCTTGGCCTTGCCATTCTAACAATTACCTCTCCTTCCGTTTTTGCCAATACTGAAACACAATCTGCTCCCCATCAGCTTTCAACTCTTGTGGTATCGGCTACAGGCTACGAACAAAAATTAAAAGATGCGCCTGCATCCATTACAGTCATCACAGCAGAAGACTTGAAAAATAAAAGAATTACTTCGATTGCAGATGCTTTAGTAGATGTGGAAGGTGTCGATATTAGCCCGACCGCGGGTAAAACTGGCGGGCTAAACATTCGTATTCGTGGAATGGACTCAGAATACACCTTGGTATTAGTCGATGGTCGCAGACAAAATAGTACTGGCGATATTTCACCGAATGGATTTGGTGAATCTAACAATAGTTTTATTCCGCCTGTTTCCGCAATCGAGAGAATTGAAGTGATTCGTGGCCCTGCATCTACGCTTTATGGTTCAGATGCAATTGGGGGTGTGGTGAATATCATCACTAAAAAGGTTTCACCTGAATGGACGGGCGCTGTAACACTTGAAGGGACCCTTAACCCGAACTCCTCTGACTTTGGCAACCAGCGTGCTGTAGATGCCTATGTCACTGGTCCCTTGATTCAGAATTTACTGGGTATTCAGCTCCGTGGCCGTAAGGCTGAACGCGATCAATCGCATATAACCCCGGATGTCAATTCAGATACCGAATTAACTCAAGGCAATAACCCGACAAAGTCTGATTTGAAAACTATTGGCGTTCGTCTTACTCTAACCCCTAGCGATGATCATGATATCTCAGCAGAATATGAACAGACCGAACAATGGTATGACAACAGTAATGGCCAGCTCGGTACTCTAGGTGCCAATGGCGGTTATAACTCTGCGCAAGAATATAACCGTGAAAAAATCATTCTTGCCCATAGCTGGAAAACCCGTGTGGGGACTTTGGATTCAAGTATCAGTAATACACAAACAGAAACGGTTGGCCGCTTAATTCCTTCGCGTGCACAAGGTCTATCACAAGCCGTGACCCCGCGGCTGCTTGAAAGTGAAGACACCATTTTTGATAGCAAATTTACCACGCAACATTTTAGTGGACACAATATTACCCTCGGTGGCCAATGGTGGGATGCCAGCATTAAAGATGGTTTACGTGTCAATAAAGAAGTGTCATTTGATCAACTGGGTTTATTTGCAGAAGACACCTGGTCTTTTACAGACAGCCTGGCTTTAACTCTCGGTTTACGTTTTGATGATCACAGCACATTTGGCGACTTTTGGACGCCACGCGCTTATTTGGTCTGGAATGCAAATGATAACTGGACCTTTAAGGGAGGTTATTCAGAAGGTTATAAGGCTCCACGTTTGGAACGTCTCACCACGGGTATTTATAATGTTAGCGGTCAAGGCCGTACCCCGGTTTTTGGTAATCCGGATTTAAAACCTGAAACCAGTAATAACTTTGAAATCGGCACGTATTTTAATAACAATTCTAATTTTGATGCCAATATCACGGCTTTTTACAGCCAGATTGAAGACAAAATCGTTACCGGCAATGTTGAACAAAGATGTAATACCAATACCAATAAAGCTGCTTGTGAAGAGTTTATGGCATCCATTGGTACGCCTTGGGTCATGGATTATTATCAGAGCCGAGGACAAAAACTTCCCGATTCGTGGAACGTTACCCGTCCTACCAATGCAGAAAAAGCGGAAGTCTATGGAATTGAAACCGGCTTCAACTGGGAATTTGCACCGGCATGGAAATTCGGTGTGAATTACACTTGGACAGAAACTGAAATTAAAGACAGTACTTTAGGTAATCCTCCGCTTAACGATACGCCAGAACATATCGTAAATGCCTCATTAAAATGGCAAGCCGATGACAATATTCAGTTATGGGCACGTGGCGAATACCGTAGCGAACGAGCACGCTTCACCTCAACTTATGAGAACTTAACTGCTGCAAATCAAAAAGTTTATGATGCTTTAGGTGAGTTTAAAAGTTATGGTTTGCTGCATGTTGGTTCCAACTTTAGGGTAAACGACAATTGGGACCTGGGCGTTGCTTTATATAACGTATTTGATAAAGACTTTAATGAGCATGAACTGATTGATGGCAGTTATTACAACCATTACAGCAATACCCAAGAAGGTCGTCGTGTTCAGTTAAGTACGACGTTTAAATTCTAATATTCAAAATCCCCATTAAAAACCCTGCATAAGCAGGGTTTTTCTATATTAAAATAAATCAAATACTTAATTACAAATAGTTACATTATTTCATTCAATATCCCGTTTTAGTTTATCTTAAGAATCGTCAATTCCAATTCAACTTCATAGTGATAAAAAATAAGAATCATTATTATTCTCATACGTTTTCACAGTACCCTTTTGAGTTCGACATGGCCTTCATTAAAACACGCAAAAAAATCGTATCTTCTGCGATTGTTTCCTCACTTTCAGTGATGGCAGCGAATGCATTTGCACAAGATCAAGTTGCTCAACTTGAAACTATTCATGCACAGGCGGAAGCAGAAACAGCTCAAGGTCTAAAAGTAGATCAATCTGCCAACTCCAAGTTTGTTGCTCCTTTGCTGGATACACCTAAATCAGTTTCTGTCATTTCCAAGCAGCTGATTGAAGATACTCAAGTGACAACTTTGAGCGATGCTTTGCGTACAGTGCCCGGAATTACTTTAGGGGCTGGTGAAGGCGGCAACCCGAATGGCGACCGTCCATTTATTCGCGGTTATAACTCAGAAAGTTCGATGTACGTCGATGGTGTGCGTAACGCCACTTCACAAAACCGTGAAATGTTTGCTGTCGAACAGGTTGAAGTGACCAAAGGTTCGGCCTCTGCAATGGGCGGTGCAGGGACGACTGGCGGTAGCGTTAACATGATTTCTAAAGTTGCGAAAAAAGGCGACTCATTAGAAGGTTCTGTTGGCGCAGGGACAGACAGTTACCAGCGTATTACTTTAGATGGCAACAAAGATTTTGGTAACGGTATTGCTGCCCGTGTAGCAGTAATGGGCCACCATAATGAAAAAGCCGGTCAGGCCGATGGCACTGAATACAAACGTGCCGGTATTGCTCCAAGTATTACTTTTGGCTTGGATACGCCTACCCGTGCGACCTTAAGCTATTACTACCTAAAAACAGACGATACTCCTGATTCAGGCGTACCCTACAACAATCCTACTGGATATTCGCAATATTCAGGAAAGCCAATTGATGTAAAGCAAGGCGTTTATTACGGCTGGGAAGACCGTGATTTCCAGAAACAGGAAAATCAGGTGGGTACAATCAAGTTAGAACATGACCTGACTGACAATTTGACCATTACAAATACCGCGGTTTATAACAGCTCTAAAAATGATTATCTGTGGACCAACCCGGATGATTCTCAAGGAAACATTTATAAGAATGGGAATGTATGGGCACGTGTAAACTCACGTATTGCCGATACCGATACATTTACCGACCAGTTAGCGTTAACCGGAAAATTTAATACCGGCGCTCTTAAGCATAGCTTTAACTTAGGTGCCGAGTATTCGGATCAAGAAACAGATCGCACCCAATATATTCTGAATGGCTTGTCTACCACAGGTGCGGAATACAACAAATGCAGCCCTGCCGATATTGCTTCGGGCTGGTGTACTTCTGTTCAGAATCCTAATCGGGGACCATGGACAGGAAGTATCAGTACTGAAGGTGCAGACCAATACAACACCCAAACCAAGTCTACTTCTGTTTATTTCCTGGACAGCATTGAATTTAATCCACAATGGATTTTAGATTTAGGCTTACGTTGGGACAAGTTTGATACAGAACAAACCATGACCTATGGCGCACGTAACAGTGCTGTTCTAGGTTCATCCACCACCCCTCCAACAAGACAAGTTGGCGAGCAAGTTAAGACTGAAAGTGATACTGATTTCTTCACTTATCAGGCAGGCCTTACTTTTAAACCGGTTGAAAATGGTTCAATCTATGCCAGCTATGCAACATCTGCCAACCCTGTGGGTGTAGATGCTGGTGACGGTTCTGAAGGTATAGGCGCAGCGTATAGCAACTTAGATCCTGAAGAAAGCCAGACTTTTGAAATCGGCACCAAATGGGATCTTTTACAAGATCGCTTGAATTTAACTGCCGCTATTTTCCGTACTGAAAAGCAGAATGCGCGTATCCAGTTGAGCCCGACTACTTATAGTAATATTGGCGAAAGCAAAGTTGACGGTATCGAGCTTGGCTTGAACGGTAAAATTACAGATAAATGGGATATCAGCGCAGGCTATACTTACCTAGATAGTGAAGCGACCAAGAATGGCGTAAGCTGTCGCGGTACAACCTGTACTGACCAAACGGTATTTAACGGCAACCAAATGCCGAATGTTCCTAAAAACAGCGCTACACTTTGGACCACCTATCAGGTTCTGCCACAACTGCAACTTGGTGCTGGTGCAACTGCTATGGACAAAGTCTATGGCGATCTAGCCAATACCAAATACGTTCCAGGTTATGTGCGTTACGATGCTATGGCACGTTATAACGTCAATGAAAATGTTGACCTGCAATTGAATGTCAATAACCTGTCTGACGAACGCTATTTCACTAAAGCGTATGCATCTCACTATGCCACTGAAGCTGAAGGCCGTAGCGCAGTATTGTCGCTCAACTTTAAATACTAAAATTGACTTTTAAAATCCCATAATTTATTTATGGGATTTTATTGAAAATAGCCTCATCATGAGGCTATTTTTATAGCTACAAAAATTTATTCATCCAAAGGTGTATTGCCGTGATCCATCATATTCCGCATGTCCTGAGTAAAGAACAAGTTCAATATTTCCGTGATGAAATGGCAAAAATTGAATGGGTCAATGGTAAAGTCACTGCCGGCACACTTTCAGCAACGGTCAAGCAAAACCAGCAATTGCCTGAAGATCATCCCCTGACGCATCACTTAAGTACCATCATTTTAGAATCATTGGGTCAGCATCCCTTGTTTTTATCTGCGGCCATTCCCCTCGACATTATTCCTCCCCTGTTTAACCGTTATGAAAACAATGAAGCCTTTGGTTTTCATGTCGACAATTCCATCCGTCGTATCCGTGGCAGCAATGAGCGCTTACGAACGGATTTGTCCTGCACGGTTTTTTTGAGTGAACCAGAAGAATATGAAGGTGGCGACCTGGTGGTAGAAGACACCTATGGCTATCATGAGGTTAAACTGCCGGCGGGCGATATGATTCTCTACCCGTCCACCAGTGTGCATGAAGTCACGCCGGTAACCTCCGGCTGCCGTCTTGCTTCGTTTTTTTGGGTACAAAGCATGATCCGTGATGATGCGGAACGCCACATGCTGTTTAATCTGGATCAGTCCATTCAGAACTTGCGTATGCAGTTGGGTGACAAGCACGAAGAAGTGATCAAGCTGACCAACCTTTATCATAATTTAATGCGCAAATGGGCTGAACTCTAAGTTTAAAATCATGAAAAGCACATGATTCAAATGCTGCATGAATGTCGGGGGATAATTTTAATTTCCCTGAAACTGAGCTGCAGAGTTAAGCATTTCATTATCAGTGAGCATAAAAATCACAGCCCAAGCATTATTCTTTTTCAGTAGTGCAATGGATTCAGTACATCGATTGCACTTTTTTAAACAGTATTTCAAATAAAAACGAATAATCTTATATAAATTTATTGCAAATAATAATAATTATCATTAATATTTGCACCATTGTTACAATCCATAACAATACGTTCACTTTTAGTTCCAGATTACTGACCACAAAAGTTGCAAAGCAGTATTGGAATTCTGTCTTATACGAAACTAGGGATGACTGACCATGGCACACATCAAAAGCCGCAAACACCACAGAAACGCTCAACTGGTTGCATTAGCGGCCTCGTTTCCGCTTATGACTCATGCAGCGGCGAGTAATGGCGTAACTCAGCTCCCGACCATTACCTTGGAATCTAAAGCAGAAAATAAATATAAAGCCGATAGCGTCAGCTCCCCAAAATATACCCAGCCACTGGTCGATACTCCGCAAACCATTTCAGTGATTAAAAAAGAACTATTAAAAGAACAAGGTGCAACCTCTTTGGTTGAAGCCTTAAGAAACACCCCGGGAATTACCCTGCAACTGGGTGAAAATGGCAATACCAGTGCCGGTGATGCCTTCCAAATGCGCGGCTTTTCGACTCAAACCTCTACCTATGTCGATGGTATCCGCGATTTGGGTGCGGTCACCCGCGATGTCTTTAACGTGGAACAGATTGAAGTGGTCAAAGGTCCGTCTGGTGCGGAAGCCGGCCGTGGCGCAGCATCCGGGTATATCAACCTGGCTAGCAAACTGCCCCACACTGAAAATAGCCGTGAAGTTTCTGCCACTTACAATACTGCAGAACATGCCCGCCTGACTGCCGACATTAATCAGGTGATCAACGATAGCGTGGCGGTTCGCTTAAATGCCATGGGACAGGACGGCGGCGTTGAAGGTCGCGATTTTATTGAAAATAACGGTTGGGCCATTGCACCCTCGATTGCCTTTGGACTGGATAGCGATACCCGTTTGTATCTCTATTCACAGCATATCCGTCAACGTAACATGCCGGATGGCGGTATCCCGACCATTGGTATGAAGGGTTTCTACAACGCCGATTCTGCTTTAGCTTCAGCGCCTAAAGTCAACCGTGAAAATTATTATGGCCAGGCCAATGACCATGAAGATGTCGATGCAGACATGTACACGGCAAAAATTGAAAGTGATCTGGCTGAAAACGTCAAGCTGACCAACATCACCCGTTTGGGTAAAACCAGCATGAACCGTGTTTTAACCGGGATCAACACCGGTTCAGCGGGCTTAAGAACCAATGGTTCAACTGATCCGAAAGACTGGGAAGTTAACCGTTCACGTCAGGGTGTCGATCAGGAAAACAAGATTCTGGCTAACCAAACGACTTTGAACCTGAATTTAAAAACCGGTGCGATTGAGCATGATGTGGTTGCAGGTCTGGAATTCTTAAAAGAACAGCAACACAACAAAACCATGGCCACACAAATGCCGGGGCAAGCGACGGTAGCAACCTCTTGGGCCAATCTTTATGATCCAGATCGCAATGAAGCAATGCCAGCACTGATGTATAACGGTGGCTATACCCATGGTGAAACCGATACAGCTGCCGCCTATTTATTCGATACGCTTAAATTTGGTGAGCGCTTCCAGCTGAATGGCGGAGTACGGGTCGACTATTATGATACCGAATATGATGCTTTGACCTTGCCATCGGGTAGCAGCAGCTTGGTTCCTGCGAGTTTTGGTGCGAATGACACCTTGGTCAGCTGGAAACTGGGCGGCCTATTTAAACCTACCGCTAAAAGTAGCGTATATGCTTCTTATGCCAAATCTCTGACCCCTCCGGGAAGTGCCAACTTTAGTCTTTCAGCAGACGGAATTAACAGTGCGGCTGCAAAACCGCAAGAAACCCATCACTATGAAATTGGTACCAAATGGGATCTGCTGAATGATCAACTGGCACTTAATGCTGCTGCCTATTACACTGAAAATGAAAACCAGTTTACTCAGGATGCGATTACTCAAGAATCCATTCAGCAAGGTAAAACGAGCGTAAAAGGGGTTGAACTGAGTGCTGTGGGTAAAATTACCGAAGCATGGAATGTGTCTGCCGGCGTTGCGCACATGAAAACCGAACAAGAAGATCAGCTGAGCGTGAATGCAACCACTGGCGCAATTACCCGAACCAACAATGTGCGCTGGTCACCTGAATGGACAGCAAGCTTATGGTCGACCTATGATGTTGCCGGCTTTAAACTGGGTCTAGGCGCACGTTATGTGGATGAGCAAAAGCGTGTGATTACCGACAGCACGGCAGCGGCGAATATGCCTAACATTCCAGGCTATGTGGTGTTTGATGCCATGGCGGGCTATAACTTCAATAAAAATGCCTCGGTCAACTTGAATGTCTATAACCTGGCAGACAAGGAATACATCAGCACCTTGAACAATGGTGGTGGCCGTGTGATATTAGGACAACCGCGTTCAGCAGCCTTAACCTTTAACTACAAGTTTTAAGTCATTCGCCAAGTCTTAGCAGATTGAGTATAAATGTAGTGTATTAGAGCCAGGGTCTGTTGACACTTCGTCTATGTTTGCGACGTGAGAGATATATCTCGCAAGGTTTTTTAGCTGATATGAGGCATGGAGTAGGAAATTTAGTCATTCTAAATGACTACTTCATAACGACATAGCAGCAAAAAATATGCTTGTCCCGAGCTGCGCCTTGCGCTGCAAACAAAGCAATGCTTTGTTATTGCTCAGGCTGTGGCTAAAATTGTCTCAGATTTCGTTTTGAAACTTGAAAATAGTCTCGCTATTCTCTACGTTTCATGCCTCATCTGCTCAATTTTAGCCTACAGCGCAAACCATTTATGAAGTATCAACAGACCCTATGCACTACATTATTCTTTTGGATTCAAGTTATTTAAGGGATGCAGATCAAGCTGATGATGTTACATATTCCTGAAATTCTGAGCAAACAGCAGGTTGCTGATTTACGCCAACAATTAGATAGCAGTCAGGCCTGGGTTCAGGGTCAGCACAGTGCCGGCTTTCAGGCACAGAAAATAAAAAATAATTTGCAGATTGATCCCAACAGCATTGCTTATCAATCCTTTTCGGCCAAAATTCTCCAGGCCTTGCAACACAACATCCTACTCAAATCGGCAGCATTGCCCAAGCATATTCTTCCGCCTTTATTTAACTGTTATCAAGATCAGGGGCATTATGGCAATCATGTCGACAATGCCGTGCAATATTCCAGCAGCATCGGACAAGCTATTCGGACTGACGTTTCCATCACCGTGTTTTTATCTGAACCGGATGAATATGCAGGCGGTGAACTGATTGTGGAAGATAATTATGGCAGCCATGAAGTCAAGCTTGATGCTGGGGATGCCATACTCTACCCGGCCACCAGCTTACATCGGGTGGAAGCAGTGACTCAAGGCAAGCGAATTGCGGCTTGTACCTGGATACAAAGCATGGTCAAAGATGACTGGCAGCGCAGCATGCTGTTTAACCTCGACATGAACATTATTAAATTACGCCAGCAGATTGGCGATAACGAAGAAATTCTGGGTTTAACCAGTCACTACCATAATTTATTACGCCAATGGGGCGATCTATGAAAACCGTTGCGCCCGTCGCTCCCCTATCCCAGATTCCGGCCTATTTACAGACCGTCGCCGATTATGAAATTGAAGCACAGAAGCATCTTTCCGACATGGTGTGGCAATACTTGCAAGGCGGCTCCATGGATGAAGTCAGCGTTCGGGATAATCTGGATCAGTTTCAACAGATTCACTTATTGCCCCAAATGCTCAAAGACCTGACTCAAGGCCATACCCGCTGTAAAATTTTAGGGCAGGAATATCCGCATCCGATTTTTCTGGCCCCGATTGGGCACCAGCAACAGTTCCATCCTGAAGCTGAAGCAGCAACTGCACTGGCAGCAGAAGTGCTTGGCAGCAATATAGTGCTCAGTACCTTCAGCAATACCGACATGCGCCAGCTGAAACAGGACAATCCATACAAATGGTTTCAGCTGTACTGGCAAGGCGACCGGGAAAAATCTCTGGCTTTGGTGAAGCTGGCCGAACAGCAAAACTTTAAAGCCCTGGTGATTACCGTGGATTCGCCGCACACCGGCATCCGTGACCGCGAACGCCGGGTATTTTTCCATTTGCCTGAAGACATGCAGCATCCGCACACCCCGGCACATATTCCCTTGCCTGAACTGCAGGAGGGAGACCATCCCGTATTTAATGGCTTAATGAAGATCGCACCGACCTGGGAGGATATTGCCTGGATGGTTCAGCACACTTCATTCCCGGTCATTTTAAAAGGCATCGTCAATCCGCAGGATGCCCGGCTGGCCATACAGCACGGCGTACAAGGCCTGATTGTATCGAATCATGGCGGTCGTGTTTTAGATACCTGCATTGCTCCACTCACCGCCTTGCAACTGATTAAAAAAGTAGTGCCGGCCGATTTTCCACTGCTCTATGATGGCGGGATTCGTCGTGGTTCAGATGTGTTTAAAGCGATTGCACTGGGCGCTTCGGCAGTTTTCATCGGGCGGCCTTATATTTATGGGCTGGCAACTGCAGGTGCATTGGGTGTGGCGCACGTGATTAAAATACTGAAGGAAGAATTTGAGATTACCATGGCATTAATGGGAACAGCCACGCTAAACGACATTAACAGTGATTGTATTTTCCAAAAAATATAAAATTATTGAAAAATATTTTCTTAACTTTGGTTCTGCATGCAAAAATAGAAAAATATTTCCGGAATAAATGGATTAATATTAAGTTATAGATTTACAAAGTCTGTGGCAAAACTAACCTATAAGAAAGCATTGGTTTTATTACAACTTTCGACTAATGTTTTCCAGTGTCAGACTTGTAAATTGCTAAAATAGACACAATCTATATCAGTAGCAGGTTGCCGTTATCCACGACCTTAAGCAACCAGTGCTACACAAGGAGTTACCTCATGATGTTGGCTGATCCAAGTAAAAAATATCGTCGCATGTACCAGCGTGTCGACTTGCCAGACCGTCAATGGCCAAATAAAGAAATCACCAAAGCGCCAATGTGGATGAGCACCGACCTTCGTGACGGTAACCAGGCCATTTTTGAACCGATGGATATGGATCAAAAATTCAAGATGTTCCAGATGTTGGTCAAAATCGGCTTCAAACACATTGAAATCGGCTTCCCTTCTGCATCGCAAATTGACTTCGACTTCACCCGCAAATTGATTGAAGAAAATCATATTCCGGATGACGTTTACATCGAAGTGTTGGTGCAGGCACGTGATCATTTGATTCAGCGTACTTTCGAATCCTTGGTCGGTGCAAAACGTGCCATCGTGCATATTTACAACTCAAATTCTCCAACTTTCCGTCAAAAAGTCTTGAATGTGGATGTGGAAGGTGCTCGTCAGTTGGCGATCAATGCGGCGCAAAAAGTGAAAGAATACGCTGCGCAATATCCTGAAACTGAATGGGTATTCCAGTACAGCCCAGAATGTTTTTCTGCGACTGAATTGGAAGTGGCAAAAGCAGCCTGTGATGCCGTGACTGAAATCTGGGAAGCTTCTCCTGAAAACAAAGTGATTTTAAACTTGCCTGCCACCGTAGAGGTATCTACACCGAATGTGTATGCCGACCAGGTGGAATGGATGCACCGCAATATTGAACGTCGTGATGGCGTGATTATTTCCGTGCACTGTCACAATGACCGTGGCTGTGGTATCGCTGCGTCTGAATTGGCGATTATGGCCGGTGCTGACCGCGTTGAAGGCTGTGTGTTTGGCAATGGTGAACGTACCGGTAACGTCGACGTTGCTGCGATTGCCTTGAACATGTACACCCAGGGTGTGGCACCAAACTTGGATTTCTCCAACATCAACGAAATTATTGCCACTGTTGAAGAATGTACCGGTTTGCCAGTGCACCCTCGTCATCCATATGCAGGCGACTTGGTGTTCACCGCATTCTCTGGCTCGCATCAGGATGCGATCAAGAAAGGGTTTGAATTCCAGAAAAACGAAGAAATCTGGGATATGCCTTACTTGCCAATTGACCCGAAAGACTTGGGCCGTGACTATGACGCCGTGATCCGTGTCAATTCACAGTCTGGTAAAGGCGGTATTTCTTACTTGTTAGAATCCAATTACAACGTGGTGTTGCCACGCCGCTTACAGATTGAATTCTCGCAAGTGGTTCAACAGGTAACGGATGAACAGGCCAAAGAAGTTTCTGCACAAGACATCTGGACCTTGTTCAAAGACACTTATGTAGCAGCGAAAGATGCTCATTACTCTGCCAAAAACTACAAATTGTCAGATGAAAATGGCAATCAGGTCATTGAGTTGGATATTGAAGTAAACGGCGAAGTTCAGCACTTGCGTGGTGAAGGTAACGGTCCGATCTCAGCCATCTTGAATGCATTACAGTTGCCAATTGACGTGTTGAACTATGAAGAACGCAGTATCGGTTCTGGTGCAAGTGCCAAAGCATTGGCCTTGGTTGAACTTCAGGTCAAAGGTACCGGTAAATCTGCATTCGGTGCCGGCGTGCATGACAACATCGTGACTTCATCTATCGAAGCGATTATTGCCTGCACCAACCGCTTGATTGACCAGGGTGTATTGAGTACCGATCAGGTCATTGCTGCTGCCGTATAAGCTTTATCAAATAAAAAACTTTAGAAAGGATACCCTCAAGTGGTATCCTTTTGTTATTCATTCTAAAGATTTAAGGCGAAAATTTCCTGTGTCTTTTCCAGCTGACTCAGTGGGCTTAGTTACCCCGCAAAAGTTTATTTTTGAAGAGCCGTTAGAGCTCGAATGTGACCGAATTCTTCCACGTTTTGAGCTCATGGTCGAAACTTATGGCGAACTCAATGCCGACAAATCCAATGCCATCCTGATTTGTCATGCCTTGTCTGGCCATCACCATGCGGCAGGTTATCATCATGAAGATGACAAAAAACCGGGCTGGTGGGACGCATGTATTGGACCAGGTAAAGCCATTGATACCTCTAAATTCTTTGTTGTTGCCCTGAATAATATTGGCGGTTGCAGCGGTTCAACCGGCCCGATCTCGCCGAACCCGGAAAATGATAACCGTCCTTATGGTCCGGATTTTCCTCTCGTCACCGTGCGTGACTGGGTCAAAACCCAGGCCCTGCTCTCTGACCGTTTGGGCATTGATGTCTGGTATGCCATTATTGGCGGTTCTCTGGGCGGCATGCAGGCTTTGCAATGGTCGGTGGATTATCCGGACCGTTTAAAAAAATGCGTGATTATTGCCAGCGCGCCCAAACTGTCGGCCCAGAATATTGCCTTTAACGAAGTGGCGCGTCAGTCTATTTTGTCTGATCCGGACTTCCATAATGGCCGTTATCTGGAAAATGACAGCTATCCGAAACGCGGGCTGATTCTGGCACGTATGGTCGGTCATATTACCTATCTGTCTGAAGAAGCCATGAAACAGAAATTTGGCCGTGACTTGAAGTCAGGCAAATTTATGTACGGTTTTGACGTTGAATTCCAGGTCGAAAGTTATTTGCGTTATCAGGGTGAGCAGTTCAGCCGTAACTTTGATGCCAATACTTACCTGATTATGACCAAGGCACTGGACTACTTTGATCCATCGCGCGAGTACGAGCAGTCCTTGAAAAAAGCCATGGCCAATACCAAGTGTAAATTCCTGGTGGTTTCATTTACCACCGACTGGCGTTTTACCCCGCAGCGCTCACAAGAAATTGTCGATGCCCTGATCAGCAACCACAAACCTGTCAGCTATCTCGATATTGATGCAGAACAGGGTCATGACTCGTTCCTGTTCCCGATTCCGCTTTACGTTAAATCATTACGTGCATTTTTAGGTGGTGCAGAACACCTTGAAGCCACACCTAAGGAGACTGTGTAATGCGTATCGATCATCAACTGGCAGAAAAATGGATTAAACCCGATTCCAGCGTGCTGGATTTAGGCTGTGGCGATGGCGAACTGCTGGCACATATGAGCAAAAAGCACAATATTCGTGCATATGGCTTAGAAATTGATCAGGAAAAGATTGCAATTGCGGTAAGTCGGGGGTTAAATATTATCCAACAAGACTTGAACCTCGGTTTAAGCCGCTTTGCAGACCAGTCCTTTGACTATGTGGTGATGGCACAGGCCTTGCAAGCTGTAGATGCACCAGACGTATTATTGCGTGATATGGTGCGTGTAGGGAAACAGGCCATTATCACCTTTCCTAACTTTGCGCATTGGAAGACCCGTTCTTTCTTGGCATTAAAAGGAAGGATGCCGGTTTCGGAAGCTTTACCGTATATGTGGTATAACACACCAAATATTCATTTATGTACTTTCCGTGATTTTGAAGCACTTTGTGCGGAAAACGATATCCGGATTATTAATCGACTCGCCGTGAATGGGGATCAGCAAGATAGTTTACTCAGTAAACATATCCCGAATCTGTTTGGTGAAGTCGCTATTTATCGAGTGAGCGCGCTATGAAAAAAATATTATTAAGCACACTATTTGTTGGACTGTTTAGCATTCAAGCCCATGCAGAATATGTTGCCCCTACAGCTTCGGTTTCAAGCCAGGCTGCGCAATATTCAGTCATGGATATCAATAGCCTGACCAAAGCTGCCAAAGCCGGTCAACCCGCTGCACAATTTTATCTGGCCACCAAATATCAGCAAGGCAGAGAAGTTCAAAAGGATGAGCAGCAAGCTTTTTCCTGGTACAAAGCCGCTGCCGATCAGGGTCTGAGTGCTGCACAACTGAATGTCGGCCGTATGCTGGCTGATGGTATTGGCACCAAAAAAGACGAAGTTTTGGCACGTAAATATTTTGAAAAAGCAGCCAGTCATGGTGACAACCGCGCCAGCTTTAATCTGGCCATGATGGAAGAACAAAAGAAAAATTACGTGGGTGCATACCAGTGGTATGAACTTTCAACCCGTGACGGTATGCTCGACAATAAAGTGATTTCACTGTCTGAAGGCAAGAAAACCGCTTTGGCTGCCAACTTGAGCCAGGAACAGATTCGTCAGGCACGTGACCGTGCAGACCAATGGATTCAGGCTCAATAATTCTGCCTGATTCTATAAAGCACCTTCGGGTGCTTTTTTATTGACTGATTCTTCGTCCCTATTTCAGGTAAAATTGAACTTATTTTAAAGATTAGAGTTTTTATAAAATGTCTGCACAAGATTGGTTATCGCAAGGCACACTTGTTCTTGCCAGCAACAACAAAGGAAAAATTGCCGAATTTGAAAAAATGTTTGCCGAGTTAAATCTGCCTGTTGAAGTAATTCCTCAAGGCAAACTGAATATTGAAGATGCGATTGAAGATGGTTTGAGCTTTGTGGAAAATGCCATTATTAAAGCGCGTCATGCATCCAAAATTTCAGGCAAACCGGCCATAGCCGATGACTCTGGTATTTGCGTTCCGGTACTGGGCGGTGCGCCGGGTATTTATTCTGCACGCTTTGCCGGCGAACATGGCAATGATGCAGCCAACAATGAAAAGCTCTTAAGCCGACTGAAACCACTTCGTAAAGAAGGTGAAAGTATTGAGGGCATGTTTGTTTGTGTACTTGCACTGGTTCAGCATGCTGAAGATCCACTGCCTCAAATTTTCCAGGGCATCTGGACAGGTGAAGTACTGGAAGCTCCTCGCGGCGAAAATGGTTTTGGCTATGACCCGCTATTCTGGTTGCCTGAACTGGGTATTTCCAGTGCCGAGATGAGCAAGGAAGATAAAAATAAAATCAGCCATCGCGGTCAGGCGATGCAGCTGTTTAAGGCAAGCCTGGAGAAGTAATTTCATTATTTATTCTCCCTCCTTTTAGGAGGGATGAGAAGCTCAGCTTCGCAAGGGAGGTTAATCTTTCAAAACCCTCTCTCTAACTCTCTCCCAAAGGGAGAGAGAACTCTTCATTTATAGTGCCGGCACTAATACATGCAGCAGTACCCCATAAATCCCGATCAATATCGCACTGGCCACACTACCCGACGCAATATATTTTGCTGAATAGCCCGTCCCCTGATAATGCGTTTCCAGCGCCACAATATTCGCTGCTGGCGGCAATAGAAAGAACATCAACATTACGGCATAGGTCAGCATTTGATGCGGAATAGGCAAAAACAGATAAGCAGCTGCACACAATAAAACCGCCAATAACATCCTGCTACTGATGAGCAGCAAACTACCTTTCAAATCACGCCAGCCAATCCTGACCTTGCTCAGCCACATTCCCAAAACACACATACCGGCAAAGGTCACCAAGACTTTATTGGCTTGGTAAATCAGCTGTATTAGGGGATGAGATTCATAGCTGCTGAAGTCCCAAAATGACAAAACAGCAGCCGTGGTCAAGGCAATGACAGGGGGTGACAGTATGACATTTTTAATAATAAATCCCGTATCCTGCCGGGTTTCACTCACCGCCATCACCGCACAGATATTGCCAAACAAAGAACCGCCGATATATAAGGCGACAATGGTACTGCTGGCTTCCGGTCCAAAAACGGCTAAAGCAAAAGGAAGGCCTAACCATGCACCATTCAAGTAACTGAAACACAGGGCTCGTAATTTGTCTTTTTGAAAATAATAAAAACCACTGAAGAAAACAATCGAACTGAACAGGCTGAAACCAATCAGCCACAGACTGCCTTCTTTATAAAACACCATATTGTAAATGATCAGCAGCGGTATAAAGAGACGGGCCAGCAAAGCTGCCAATAATGGCCGTATCGGCTTTAAAACATGCACTCCCCAATATCCGGCAAGAAAAGAAACAAGAGGAAGGATCAGTGCCATGAGGGTGCAAACTTGGTTTTTTACTTAAGAAACCCATCCTAGCACAGCTGATATTCAAACATGATCTTGCAGGGTTTATTTTTTATATTCATCTTGCCATGAATCTTTGTATTAAAACCGAAACAGAAACGTCACGGCAATGTCATACAGACCTGTTGAGATAGTTCTCAATAAAAATGAGGATATTTTCATGGCAGGATTATCAATTTGGCACGTTGTCATTTTTGCAATTGTAGTGATTTTATTGTTTGGCACATCCAAACTGAAAAATCTGGGTAAAGATGTCGGCGGTGCAGTCAAAGATTTTAAAAAGTCGATTAAAGAAGATGAAGTCACGACTTCTGCATTAAATGAACCGCGCACCATTGAACATCAAGGCAATCCTGCAGATGTCAATTCCACAGCAAAAACACATTCAGGCTAAAACGTTATGCTCAATATCGGTATGACTGAACTGCTGGCTTTTGGCATCATTAGTTTGTTGGTACTTGGACCGGATAAGCTGCCGGAAGCTGCACGTTTTGCTGGAAAATGGTTTGCTAAAATCAAACGTATGATCAGTAACGTACAAAATGATATTGATCGAGAGCTGCGTTTGTCTGAACTACGGGAACAGATGCAACAGGAAATGCAGCGTATTCAAGAGCTGGAACAAAAGATGCAAGCTCAAATGCATGAACTACAACAACAATCACAACCTGCAGCAGAAGAACAATTACAAAATGCAGTGCCACATAATAAAAATGCTCCCGCTTTTTATATTTTTATTCAATCACAACAGCCCTGTAGTATTTATCTAAAAACACCGGGTTGTGCCAAGCAGACAATGGTCCAGGCAGCTCCCTTAAACAGCATGGCTGCAAGTGCACAGTTCAATCCGTTAAAGGTGGCCGTATGAGTACTCCCCTAGAGCACCAGTTACCCGCTCCCCTGGCAACGCAACAGCAATCAGCGCTTGAAGAAATGCCGATTACCCAGCATTTAATGGTACTGCGTAAACATCTGTTTAAAATGATTGCCTTGCTGATTGGCTTATTTTTTTGCTTATTGCCTTTGGCCAATAAAACCTACCAGGTTTTGTCGGAGCCGTTACGCGCACAGTTGCCTAGCACCTCGACCATGATTGCCACCGATGTCACGGCAACGTTTATGGCTCCCTTTAAGCTGAACTTTTTTGTGGCCTTGTTACTGGCCATGCCTTATATCCTGTATCAACTGTGGGCCTTTGTAAAACCTGCCTTATATGAAAAAGAAAAGAATCTAGCTTTACCCTTACTGATTGGCAGTATCTGTCTATTTTATATCGGAATCAGCTTTGCCTATTTTGTTGCCCTGCCTTCTATTTTGCATTTTTTCATCAGTGTTTCACCAGAAACCGTTGCCCCGATGACAGATATTAATAGCTATCTGGCCTTTTGTTTAAAGCTGTTCCTGGTATTTGGATTTACTTTTGAAATTCCGGTGATTACCTTGCTTTTAATCTTAATCGGGCTGGTCAGTACCGAACAATTGGTGGAAAAACGCCGCTTTATTGTGGTGGGTTGCTTCTTTGTAGCAATGTTTGTTACTCCACCGGATGCCCTGTCGATGATTATGCTGGCCGTTCCAATGTGGCTGTTGTTTGAAATAGGTTTATGGCTGGGCAAGCTGCTGGAAAAACGGCGTACCGTTTAAATTCAACCGCGATGTTGTTAGCAGACTGAGGTCTGCTTTTTTCATGAAAACGACTTATTTTCTTCACCAGACTGTCATTCAAACGTCAGGACGCTGTCATATTTTTCACCTAAGTTTAAAACAACTTTACAACAACCATACATTTGGAAAATTATCATGACAGACTTTACGCCATATCATGAAGATCAAGAATTAGACAATAACACTTCTGAAAACATCCATTTCCGTGACATTTTAGAGCAGGCGATTACACGCCGCAGCCTCATCAGCAAAACTGCGAGCGGCGCAGTTGCCTTGACTTTGGCTTCAACTTTGACCGCTTGTGGCAGCGATAATGATAATGATACTGTTAGTGTAAGTAACCCAGGCACAACAACTCCTCCTGTTGATCCAACCAAATTACCGCAGAAATTGAGCTTTACTCCAGTCGCGAAAAACCTGAATGATATCGTGACGGTACCCGAAGGTTATGAAGCGAAAGTACTGTATGCAATGGGTGATTCCATCAATCAATCCTATGCTGCATGGGATGACAGCCAAGTTCCTTCAGGTCCAAGCTTCCAGTTCCGTTCAGGTGACTGTCATGATGGTATGAGCTATTTTGGTCTAAATACTACAACAGGCCGTTATGATGACACTAAATCTGATCATGGCTTATTAGTTCTAAACCACGAATATATTAACCAGACTTTCTTACACCCTACAGGTCCGACCAATAAGGGAACGGGTCCTCGTCCTGAAGATGAAGTCATCCGTGAAGTCAATGCACATGGCGTATCGATTATTCATCTGAAAAAAGACAGCAAAACTCAAGCCGTTGAAATTTTGAAAAATTCAATTTTCAACCGTCGCATCACCGCTTCTACCCCTATGACTTTTACTGGCGTTGCTGCAGGTTCAACTTTACTTTCAACCCGCTTCTCTCCATCTGGTTTAAAAACCCGTGGTACTCAAAATAACTGCGGTAATGGCTATACACCTTGGGGCACCTACCTGACCGCTGAAGAAAACTTCATCGGTTATTTTGTGCGTAATACAACAGATGATGCTTTGCGCAGCGCCAATGAAGTTGTGGCATTAAACCGTTACGGTTTAAAACAAGGTGCTAAATCTCGTTATCAGTGGGAAACCGCAACAGGCAGCCTGGAACAGCAGGACATGTATGATCGCTGGAATGCATCTGTTGTAGGTACATCTGCATCTTTAGACTATCGCAATATCCCGAATACTTTCGGCTGGATTGTAGAAATTGACCCATTCGATAGCCGTCAGGACCCTGTAAAACGCACCTCGCTGGGCCGTTTTGCACATGAAGACTGCCGTACCAGCCGTGCCATTGAAGGTCAGAACCTGGCATTTTATATGGGTGATGACTCACGGGGCGAGTACATCTATAAATTCGTTTCTGATGCGAAATGGGATGCAAAAGATGTCAACGGTGGCTATGCAGCCGGCGATAAATACATGAATAGCGGTAAACTGTATGTTGCCAAATTCAATAGCGATGGTACAGGTCAGTGGATTGAGCTATCGATGAGCAACCCCGCAATTTCTGCTTACACGACTTATAAATTTGCAGACCAGGCGGATGTCGTAACGCATGCCCGTATCGCTGCAGATGCTGTTGGTGCAACCAAAATGGACCGTCCTGAATGGGTTGCAGTCAATCCGAACAATGGTGAAGTGTATGTCACTCTCACCAATAACAGTAACCGTGGTACCAACTATGTAACCGATGCCGCCAACCCACGTAACTATACAGATCCTGAAGGCGGCAAAGGTAACGTGAATGGTCACATTATCCGCTTCCGTGAAGATGCCGATAATACAACCGCTACCACATTCAAATGGGATATTTACCTGTTTGGTGCTGAAGCAAAAATGCTAGAAAATGTTAACCTGTCTGGTCTAACTGACAATAATGACTTTTCTAGCCCGGATGGTATGTGGTTTGACCCACGCGGCGTACTCTGGATTCAAACCGACGACGGCGCCTACACGGACGTGACGAACTGCATGATGCTGGCTGCATTGCCGGGTACGATGGGTGATGGTGGCAAAGCAACTGCACTTTCAGGTGCGGGTACGCAAGATACCTTTATAGGTGCCAAAGTGACCGATGAAAACTTACGTCGCTTCCTGACTGGTCCGAAAGAGTGTGAAATCACTGGCGTAACTATGACACCGGATTACAAAGCTATCTTCATTAACGTTCAGCATCCAGGTGAAGATTCAACTGCTTATAATAATGCAACCAGCCACTGGCCTGCGACACAAACAGATCCAAGCAATACCACTGCACGTCCGCGTTCAGCAACGGTCGTGATTACCCGTAAAGATGGCGGAGTGATTGCTGGATAAGTTTCCAAATTTTAAAAATGCCGACCTCGTGTCGGCATTTTTTTATTTACTCAAAGGTAAATCTATCTGGATAATATTGCCTTGGGTTTCCCCTTGCTGGGATTTTTCCTGCCACAGCCAGACATCGTTTTTCAGCCTTAAAAAATTGGAACAGCGCGTGCCATACACCGGGCTTTGAATAAAGGTCGAAGAGAGTAATTCTTCCATCTCCACACTGATGCCGGTTTGTGGCAGCAGTTCAGGAATAATTTTCCGTTCATCTTCCAGAATGTCCCATACCGCAAATTCCAGATCGGTTTCAGGGGTATCCCTATGCTGCAGCATCGGTAAAAATTCCTGGGTAAAGCGTTTACGCAGATGACGGGTCTTTTCCCAATGTTCAGTCATTAAACCATTTGACACCACATACACGCCTTGGGCTAAAACCTGCGGTGCTTCGCCACGGTTACTCATATAAACCGCCTGATTTGAATCCCCTAAAAACAAGTTAAAGCCGGCATAATCACACTGGCGTTTTTCCAATGCTTGCGCAAACCGGATCGGCGTTAAATCGGATTCCAGAAAAGCCTGTATCAGATGACCGCGTGAAGTCGGATACTGTGTTTTATCACTGGCATCCCTGAAATTGGTCAACACTGCCCAGCGACCTGAGGCGGTAATCCCCATCCAGGTCCCGCCGGACTGCAAGTCTTTCCCGGCAATAATCGGACTGTTTTCCCAGCAATGCAATGCTGCACTCGGCCGCTGATAAAACTCATCCCGATTGGAAATCAGACATAGCGGTGTATCATCCAGGACCTGCCAAGCTAAAGCTACAATACACATAATTCATGCTCTTTATCTTTACACATTGAATGTACAACATTTTTCTTAGGTTTCAGCTAAAATCTGTGCAAAACATAATGACAAGGAACAGGAATGCTGACCTACCCGAATATAGACCCGGTTGCGGTATCGCTGGGACCATTACAAGTCCACTGGTATGGACTGATGTATTTACTGGCATTTTTATTTGCCTGGGGACTGGCAACTTATCGGACCAAACAGCGTGATGGCTGGACGCCAGACATGGTCTCTGACCTGATTTTCTATGGTGCCTTAGGGGTCGTGGTGGGTGGTCGTATAGGCTATGTGTTCTTTTATGGCTTTGAGCAGTTCATGGCCAATCCGCTGTGGCTGTTTCAGGTCTGGACTGGCGGCATGAGCTTCCATGGCGGATTCCTGGGTGTCATGCTTGCCATGCTGTTCTGGTGCAAGAAATACCAGAAAACCTGGTTTCAGACGCTGGACTTTATTGCACCTTGCGTTCCGACTGGCCTGATGTTCGGTCGTATTGGCAACTTTATCGGCGGTGAGCTTTATGGCCGCCCGGTCTCTGATCCAAACTTTGCACTGGGGATGATCTTCCCTACCGATCCATTGCAGTTGGTCCGCCATCCCTCACAGCTTTATCAGGCGTTGGGCGAAGGCTTGATCCTGTTTATTGTATTGTGGTGGTTCAGCTCCAAGCCGCGTCCACGTATGGCGGTTTCTGCCCTGTTCCTGATCGGTTATGGTATTGCCCGTTTTGTGGTGGAATTCTTCCGCGAACCCGACAATGGCCAGCTGTTTATTGGCTGGATGAGTAAAGGCCAGTTCCTGACTGTCCCGATGATTTTGATTGGCCTGTGGATGATGTGGTATGCCTATCAAAAGAAAATCTATGACTGGGGTCCACAGAAAAATAGTTAATTTCTAGCGAGGCAAAAGCCTCGCTTTTTTATGGCTGTTTTTGCTAAAGTGCCATTAGCTCTTACTTATCTATCAGAAAAATATGCTCGAATTTTGGTTTAATCCTAAAGTTTCCATCCTTCATAAACTGCTGATCTTTGTGGGGATTGCCATCGCCACAGGCGTGCTGTACCGGATGGAACCTCTCAAACCGGATGCCATCCTGATGTTCATGGGTACAGGGATTATTTTCCTGATTTGCCGTTACTGCAAAATTCATTTTGCTGCCAAAAACCCGACCGGCCTGTTCTATCGACTCTTGGTCTGGATTCCGATTGCTCTGCTGCTGGCACTGATTTTCATGCATATGCAAAGTGGCGAAATTCTCATTCCGGGTGCCCAAGGCATTGGTTTTATGGCTTTGGCCATCTGCCTGTTTTCACCCTTGTCTTTACTGAATAAAAATGATTCTTTGGATGAGCAAAAATAATGCTGGAATTCTGGTATTCAGACCAATGTAGCCGCCAGCTGAAACTGATGGTCTGCATTGCGACCTGTGTAATCGTTTATCTCTGTTCCACCGTACAGCAGCTTTCGCCGATGTTGACAGGAATAAGCGTGGGCATTGGTATGGGAATTCATGTTTTAAGAGCATTAAGTTTAAAAATTGCCGCAGATAATCCTTATAAGAAAGGTTTTGCAATTCTTGTATTCATCATGCCACTGATGGCCATAATTACCTTGCTTTCTGTGTTGCCCACACAACATAAACTGATGCTCGCCATTCAGGCGATTGGCTTTGCTGCCATTGGCCTCTTTATATTATCGACCTTTCCTAAGCGCAGGTTTGATTAAATTGAAATAAATTTGTTTCGAATGTATTGCAGACAGTTAAATCACCCGAAATCCATATCGCATGTATTTTAAAGCCGAAAATAAAAAAGACCGCTAAAAAGCGGTCTTTTTCAATCATCAAGCGATGATTAAGCAGCTAATGCATCTTTAGCTTTAGAAGCCAAAGCAGCAAATGCAACTGCGTCATGCATAGCGATGTCAGCAAGTACGCGACGGTCGATAATCACTTGAGCTTTTTTCAAGCCAGCGATCATACGGCTGTACGACAAACCATTTTGACGAGCACCGGCATTGATACGTGCAATCCACAAAGCGCGGAATTGACGTTTCTTTTGACGACGGTCACGGTAAGCGTATTGACCAGCTTTGATTACTGCCTGGAACGCTACGCGATAAACACGTGAACGCGCGCCATAGTAACCTTTAGCACGAGCAAGAATTTTTTTGTGACGGCGATGAGCCTGTACACCACGTTTTACACGAGCCATTTATAATCTCCTTAGATGTATGGGCACATAGCACGAACTGAAGCAACGTCACTCACGTGAACCATTACACAGCCGCGCAACTGACGGATACGTTTAGAAGACTTTTTGGTCAAAATGTGGCGTTTGAACGCTTGTTTACGCTTGAAACCGTTAGCAGTCGCTTTGAAACGTTTAGCTGCACCACGGCGAGTTTTTAACTTAGCCATAACAACCTCTTTAAACACCTGTTCGGCACGTCTGCACCATTGCAAAAACGACCTGCAGGTAAGGGAGCGAACATTCTAAAGCATCTTTGTTCAAAACAAAAGCAGATATACCGAAAATAGTATGCCAATCATCTGTTTCACTTAGTCTTATTTTCACTATCAAAAGCGGGATGTTTTTATTAATAAATCCACTATTCGGCATTATAATTATCACACCATAAGAATACTGGACTGCTATGAACCCTGCACAGGATGCTTTTGCCGCCCTGCGTTATCGTGACTTTTCCATTGTCACGATTAACCAGTTCTGCCTGACGCTCGCCATTTTAATTCAAGAAATTATTGTCGCGTATTCGCTGTATCAGATTACCAAAGACCCTTTGACGCTGGGTTTGATTGGCCTGGCCGAAGCCATTCCCTTTATTGCCTTGTCCTTGTGGGGTGGCTATTTCGCCGACCGCTTTAACAAACAGACCATCATGAAAATCTGTCTGTTCTTTGCCGTGCCCTTGCCTGTGGTTTTATGGTGGCTATTTCATGCTTATGGCTTGGCTCAAATTAGCGTAAATGCCCTGTCTTGGGGAATTTATGCGGTGATCTTTGCGTTGGGAACCATCCGTGGCTTCTATAATCCTTCTGCCACTTCACTCAAGCCTTTTCTAATCCCGCGTGAGCTTTATGCGAATGGCGCGACCTGGACCACCATTGGCTGGCAAAGCGGCGTGATTATTGGTCCCATGCTTGGTGGTTTTATGCTGGCTTTTTTAGGCCGTGAAAACAGTTTATGGACCGTAGCCGGGTTATTGGCCATCTGTTTTATCCTGATTAACCTACTACAAAAACGCAGTTTTCCCAAAATTGAAACGGATAATTTAATCGAAAGTTTGGGAGATGGTTTCCGCTTTATCTGGAAAACCAAAATCGTGCTTTGGGCCATTTCGCTGGATCTGGTTTCGGTGCTGTTTGGCGGGGTCATTGCCTTACTGCCGATCTTTGCCGAAGATATTTTAAAAGTCGGGCCTGAAGGTTTGGGTTACTTGCGTGCAGCACCTTCGATTGGTGCACTCATCACCATGATTGCCTTAACCAGATTTCCACCGACCCAAAATGCATGGCGGAATATGTTGCTCGCGGTTGCCGGGTTTGGCATGTTTACCCTGCTGTTCGCCTTCTCGAATAACCTGTGGCTGTCTTTATTTGCTTTAGCCATGACCGGTGCCTGTGACAGTATTTCAGTGGTCATCCGCCAGACCATTCTGCAAATTTATCCGCCAGAAAATATGCGTGGCCGTGTCGCTGCGGTGAATGGCATGTTTGTTTCATCTAGCAATGAACTGGGCGCTTTTGAATCCGGTTTAGCCGCTAAATATATGGGCACCATTATGGCAACCGTCTTTGGGGGCTGTATGACCATGGTTGTAGTGGCGCTGAGCTGGGCAAAAACCCGCGATTTATTTGGCGTCGACATTACCAAAGTGCATGATCATGAACATTAATTGAATTTTTAGACTTGCCAGTATTTCCAATTCAGGAAATACTGCGTACTCACAATACCCGGCTACCGCTGCAACATCTGGTTTGACTAAGAAATAAATATTTATGAAACAAATACTGTGTTTTTCTCTACTCATGTGCTTACCCTTCAGTGCTGTTTACAGTGCTGAATCCAAAGCAACCAAACAGCTTGCCGTTCAGAAAAGTGCAGCCCTTCCCGCGCATTTGACCACACGCATTCAGTGGACCAAATTTCCGCGTCCAAACTATAAAAATGAAGATTTAAAAGACCAGAACCGCAGTGCCATTATCCGCATTTATGCCGATGAAACCGGCAATATCAGCAAGGCCAGCGTACAGGAAAGTACCGGCTTAGCCCATCTGGATAACCTGTTGGTTCAAGCGGTGCGTGAAGCACGTGTCAAACCGCATATGGAAAACGATACGGCGACACCGCTTATTGGCTACCAAACCTTTAGTTTAAAGTTAGACCAGGAGAATGTTGAAGCCTGTCCCTATCAGTTTGAATCGAAAAATTGGCAGGCTCAACAGCAGAACAGAAAAACAGCTTTCTCATACCGCACCCAGCCTCAGCTAGACCTCGATTCGGAATTACTCAATGGTCACAATCGTAGCGTTAAATTCAACTTTAAAGTGAATAAACACGGTGAGGTGAAAAAAGTCAAAGTTACTCAGGGTTCGGGAATTTACGCTTTAGACCAAAAAGTTGTTCAAGCCGTATCCAATAGCCAAATTAATGTAAAACGCACTGCCAGCACTTTATGGATGTATAAAAAATCCAGTTTTAAAGATGAAATTACGTTCGACTTAAATCATTGTGAATAAGCAAAATTAAAACGGGATGCGCAAGCATCCCGTTTTTTTAAAACAGACTAAAAGCCAAATAGATAAACAAGTAACGTCCTATTTTAGCTACCGAAACCATCAACAGGAATCGGGCAAAATTTTCTTTTAGCAGACCGGCAATCAGGGTAATCGGATCGCCAATTATGGGCACCCAACTCAGCAATAATGACCAGTAGCCATATTTATGATATTTCGCCTGTGCTTTCACCATTTGCTGCTGTGAAACAGGAAACCATTTTTTGTCTTTGTAGTGTTCAATCTTAAAACCGAGCCACCAGTTCACGCAGGATCCCAAAATATTTCCCAAACTTGCAACAAACAGTAGCCACGGAACTGAATGGCTACCCTCCGCCAATAAAGCCAATAAAACCGCTTCGGACTGTAGGGGCAATAAGGTTGCCGCGCCAAAGGCAGAAATAAACAGCAACACGTAAGCCGGCATCAGGCTGCTACCGGTTTAAAGCCCAAGTTTTTTCTTGGTTGAGGTATATTCATAAACGGTCCAAAGCAAAGCTAAAAACAGAACCAGATAACGGCTATAGCTATAGCGCTGGGTCAAAGGCTGGATGGCTGCGTATAAAGCATTCTGGTCCTGGGTATTTAAAGTCGCCATAAAATTCTGGATGTGCACGGCTTCGGCAATAAAAAGGATTAGACAGGCCGCTATACCAAAGATAATGCTCCAATAGATTTTGGCATTGTGTTCCAGAATACGCGTTGAATTTAAAAAGAATGCTTTCATAAGGTGCTGATCCAATAAAAAACCACCGCATGGGTGGTTTATTTTTCTATACCGCCATCTTAACACAACTGCAGTTCAAGTCATTTTAGCCAGTGACCTGAATCGACAATGCTTTCTGAATGGCAGGACGTGCAGTCAGGCGATCTACATATTCTTTCACATAAGGATAATCTTCAAGCTGAATTTGCTGCCATTCATGGCGCAATATCCACGGTAAAATCGCCATATCGGCAATCGAATACTCGCCCGCCACATACTTCTGCCCGATCAGCTGCTTGTTCAGCACCCCGTACAGACGCTTGGTCTCGGCTACATAACGGTCTATGGCATAAGGAATTTTTTCCGGCGCAAAACGGCCAAAATGATGGTTCTGTCCCAGCATCGGTCCCAGTCCACCCATTTGCCACATCAGCCATTGTTCGACTTCAACGCGCTGTTGCTCATCTACTGGATAATACAACCCGGTTTTACGGCCCAAATACTGCAAAATTGCTCCGGACTCAAATACTGAAATGGCTTCACCACGCGGTCCAGCCTGATCCACAATCGCGGGAATTTTATTGTTGGGAGAAATACGCAAAAAGTCAGGTTGAAACTGATCATTTTCTAAAATATTGACTGGAAAAATTTGATATTCCAAACCCATTTCTTCTAATGCTATTGTAATTTTATGACCATTGGGCGTTCCCCAATAATAGAGATCAATCATGTTTGCTACCTTTTGCCTTTTTCGTTTTACATGACGTTATTGAACTGCGTACTTAGTTATAGCATGTTTTTTATGGACAAATCTTAAATCCTTAGCGACGCTTAGAAGTAAAATTACCAATCTCAACACTTATTCTGATTTAGCCTGTCCAGATTTCTGCATCCTTTAAAAAATAAATATCCGTGATTGAAAATATGCCAAACAGTCTTATATAAAAATAAGGCAATGATCTTTTCAGAGATTGCTTAAAATACTGTGAATGCAATAGCAAACAGGATTTTTTCCTGTTTGTAAAAACTTCGTGATCCTCAGGAGGTTCTATCAATGAGCAGTTTCAGCCTTAGTCCACTATTCCGCCGAAGTATTGGCTTTGATCGCTTCAATGACCTGTTCGATTATGCAATGCAAAGCGATACTCCCAATTATCCACACTATAATATTGAAAAAACAGGCGATAATAATTACCGTATTGTTGTTGCCACTGCCGGATTTAATCAGGACCAGCTCGAGATTAATCTGGAAAACCAGTTATTGACCATTACCGGCAAAGCCGTGGACGAGTCTTCAGACAGCACGGTCGAGTTTCTGCATAAAGGGATTTCCAGCCGTTCATTTAAACTGTCGCTACGCCTGGATGAACATATAGAGGTCCAACAAGCCGATTATGAAAATGGTTTATTGAAAATCGATTTGCAACGCAGTGTTCCCGAAGAAGCCATGCCGCGCCAGATTCCAATCGGCAGCAAAACCACGCAGCAGCTCGCTTCACCTCAACAGGAAAACGGCGAAACAAGTCCTCAAGAAACAGGTCAATGACGGCTCTTTTGAATACTGTTAAAAAGCCAATTCAAAAGTCATAGCCATAAAAAAGCCCTGCTTTTGCAGGGCTTTCTTCGTCAAGAGAGGCTTACTTTTTCTTTTTAGGACCAAGCAGCATACCCATTTGACGACCTTCCATTTTTGGCGCTTGTTCAACTACACCGACTTCAGCCACATCTGCTTCAACTTTTTGCAATTGAGCCAGACCAAGCTGCTGGTGAGCCATTTCACGACCACGGAAACGTAAAGTGATTTTTACCTTGTTGCCTTCTTCAAGGAACTTGATAATGGCACGTAATTTTACGTTGTAATCACCAACATCAGTCGCAGGGCGGAGCTTGATTTCTTTCACCTGTACTTGATGCTGTTTTTTCTTCGCTTCTTTCTGCTTTTGCTTCAGATCAAACAAATGCTTGTTGAAGTCCATGATTTTGCACACAGGTGGCTCAGCATTTGCAACAATCTCAACCAGGTCAAGATCGGCAGCTTCAGCTGCACGTAAAGCATCATTTAAGCTTACGATGCCTTTTTGCTCGCCATTTTCGTCTACAAGACGGACTTCTTTCGCACGAATTTCATCATTCAAAGCAGGACGGTTTGATTTGTTACCGCCCTGTTGATTACGGTCAGGCTGTTTAATCGCTTTTACTCCACAATGTACCGGCCGCGTTCGGCAACGGCTGCTTTCACTAGGTCAACGAAGGCATCGATTGACATAGTACCCAAATTTTTTCCTGAGCGGGTACGCACATTTACTGTACCTTCCTCTACTTCACGGTCCCCAAGTACCAGCAAGTAAGGAATACGCTCTAAAGTACGTTCACGAATCTTAAAGCCGATTTTCTCATTTCTCAAGTCGGAAATGGCACGAATTCCGTTTTCTTTAAGTTTAGCGACGACTGACTCACATGCTTCCGCTTGAGAATCGGTAATGTTCATTACACATGCTTGTGTAGGCGCCAACCAAGGTGGCATAAAGCCTGCATAGTGTTCAATCAGTATACCAATAAAACGTTCGAAACTGCCAAGAATTGCACGATGTAACATAACAGGCTGATCACGATCGTTATCTTCTGTTACGTAAGATGCTTCCAGACGCTCCGGCAAGTTGAAGTCACACTGAATGGTACCGCACTGCCATACACGGCCCAGACAGTCTTTCAATGAGAATTCAATCTTCGGACCGTAGAATGCGCCCTCACCCGGTTGCAGTTCCCATTCAAGACCAGCAGCATCCAAAGCATCTGCCAGAGATTTTTCCGCCATGTCCCAAAGTGCATCATCACCGACACGTTTTTCCGGACGTGTAGAGAGTTTCATTTGAACATCTTCAAAACCGAAGTCTTTATAAACGTCTAAAGTCAGTTTAATAAAGTCTGCAACTTCAGTTCCAATCTGTTCTTTGGTACAGAAAATGTGCGCATCATCCTGGGTAAAGCCACGCACACGCATAATACCGTGTAATGAACCTGATGGCTCGTTACGGTGACATGAACCAAACTCAGCCAGACGGATTGGCAGGTCACGGTAAGATTTCAGCCCCTGGTTGAACACCTGTACGTGACATGGGCAGTTCATTGGTTTTACCGCATAATTACGGTTCTCTGAATGCGTGGTGAACATGTTGTCTGCATAGTTTGCAGCATGTCCTGATTTTTCCCAAAGCGTGAAATCGACCACTTGTGGGGTACGGATTTCAAGATAACCATTCTCTTGCTGAACTTTACGCATGTACTGCTCAAGTACCTGATAAATGGTCCAGCCGTTTGGATGCCAGAACACCATACCCGGCGCTTCTTCCTGCATATGGAACAAGTCCAGGGCTTTACCGATTTTACGGTGATCGCGCTTTTCAGCTTCTTCAATACGCTTGATGTAAGCTGCAAGCTGTTTCTTGTCCGCCCAGGCTGTACCGTAGATACGTTGCAGCTGTTCATTCTTCGCATCACCACGCCAGTAGGCACCAGAGATTTTGGTGAGTTTGAACGATTTTAAGAATTTGGTATTCGGTACGTGCGGACCACGGCACATATCCAGGTAGTCCTGATGGTAGTACAAGCCCATTTGCGTTTCTTCAGGCATGTCTTCAATCAAGCGGAGTTTGTATTCTTCGCCACGTGCAGTGAATTCTTTGATGACTTCATCACGCGGTGTCATTTTTTTAATGACATCATAGTCTTGGTCGATGAGCTTTTTCATGCGCTCTTCGATTGCCGCCAAGTCATCTAAAGTAAACGGACGCGGCATCCAGATGTCATAGTAGAAACCCTCTTCAATGACTGGACCAATCACCATTTTTGCTTCTGGGAACAATTGCTTAACCGCATGGCCAACCAGGTGTGCACAAGAGTGACGAATGATGTGTACACCATCTTCATCTTTAGGCGTGATAATTTGTAAGGTTGCATCTTCGGTGATGAGATCAGACGCATCAACCAAGCGATCGTTTACACGACCAGCAACTGTATTTTTTGCAAGACCCGGACCAATGCTCAGTGCAACGTCCATCACAGATACGGCTTGATCAAACTGTTTTTGGTCGCCATTTGGCAAAGTGATAATTGGCATAAAAAATCCTTAAGGAGTGATGCCCCGTACCATAGGGCATGTCACCGCGAGATTATGATCGAGGGAGAACCTCAAAAGATAAAAACGGTGGATAAATAAAAATCGCCTAGAATTTTACACGTCTTATCCACAGGATTAAACCTTTTCACCTATAAAATTCGCAATTTGGCACATTTTGAATTTATCTGCCAATGTCTTAGTTCTCTCTCAATCCAGCAATTTCCACTTTATTTTTTATTCTCTAAAGCTATCCCATGCTTCGAACTTGCCCTGTGCATAGGCATATAGCTTGGCAAATTGCGGAATTACCGCTTCGCTCTGGGTGGGTCTTAAAAACACATAATCATCCCGATCGATCTCACAGGATTTCGGCACCAGCAGCATTTCCTGATTGCTACTGCGTCCATACAAACCATGCAGCTTGCTTTTTTCAGGATAAAAATAATCGGCCTGCCAGTAACCGCCGTACACAAACAGGGCCTTATATTTATGCGGAAAATGGTTCAGGACTTCCAGGCCCGGCAATTGGCTATAGCGCAAAACTTTTAACACGGGTGTGGCTATCCATAACGCGCATTGCAGTTCAGCCAGACTGGCCAGCTCGAAATCGCCTGGCTTGAGCAGTAGCGAGCCAAAAGCCAGATCATTACAGACACTCTGCTGACAATGCTGCATAAACGTGGGACTGCCGCCACCGTTAAAACATAAATCTTCATGCCATAAATTGGGGAATTGCTGCCGAATAATGTCGATGTACTGTTGATAACTTTGCTGCGATTGTTGATAACTCTTTTCCGCAGACTTTAAAAATCTGGGTAATTTGGCGACATGCGCGTCATAACCCATTAAACCGGTGAATTTAAGATGGGTCGAATGTTGCTGGATCAGCTTGAGCAAGGCCCGAAATTGCTGCGGGTTTTGTACCCCACCCCGATGCAGTCCCACATCAATTTCAATATTCACATTCAGGCAGATGTTAAACCATTGTGCCAACTGCAAATATTGCTGCAAGCGCCCCAGATCATCAATCAGCCACTGAATATCTGGCTGCCGATCACCTGCAGCCTGATAAAACTGCTCTACAGCGTGTATCGGCATCGGTTTGCCCAGCAAAATATCGGCCTGGGGAAATGCTGCATGAATGCTGAAAATGTGTGGAAGATGAAACAGCATAAAGCGCCGGGTGTTCAGTTTTTCACTGGCCAATTTAAGCAGCGACAGGCTGGTGAGAGATTTCACCACTAAACGCGGTTTTAATTGTGCAGACAAGTGTGACTGCACAATATCCAGATTATGCTGATACGCAGCCAGATCCAGAATCAGTTGTGGCGTACCTGTGCCCTGCTGTTGTAAATCCTGCGTCAGTTGCTGAAAGTAGTTGAATTGCATCACCCTCTCCTCGTTTTCAGAGCAGAAATAATTGCTTTAAATAGGGATTCAGCCATTTTTGCTGAGGGTCCAATTGCTGGCGCAACGCCATAAACTCATCCCATTTCGGGTAAAGATCGCGCAGTGGAACTGCGGTCATGGAATGTAATTTTCCCCAATGCGGCCGGCCCTGGTATTTCTGCAAAATAGGCTCGACCAAATCAAATATCGCGTGATAATCCTGCTTGTAATACTGGTGGATGGAAATGGAAACCGAATCGCGCTGATAAAAAGGACTTAACCAGATATTATCACCTTTGACATAACGGAACTCGATGGGGAAGAACATCGCGACCTGATGCTTCCTTAAAGTCGCTAAAACTTCCTCCAGGCATTGCAAACCGAGTTCGACAGGAACCTGATATTCCATTTCATTGAATCTGGTATGGCGCGGTGTGGGAAAAATCTGGCTGGACCAATCCACATGACAAGTCGGTTTGACAAAGACCCTCAGCAGTTTTTGCAGATAGGGATTAGATGCCGGAATCACCCGGGTCAATTCAGAACACAGCGTTAACAAGGCATCTTCCGAAGGCCATGAATCCTGTCGGGGTTGAATGGCTTCATCCGTCTCATCCAGGGTTTTGAGCATCACCTGATCAGAATGAATGAAGGCCCAAAATTCAATATGCCGGTGCTGGTTTTTCCATTGATCGATATGGGTAAATACGTCCTGAATTGGACATAAGCGAATCTGCTCTTTTAATTTATAACGGGGCCGATTTTGCAGGGTAATTTTGGTCAGCACTCCCAGGCTGCCCAGGGCGACACGTCCGGCTTGAAAGATGGCGGTATTTTGCTGATCATCACATTGCAGTAACTCGCCCTCTGCAGTCAACAATTCAAAGCCTTTCACAAAGGCAGATAGACAGGGCAAATTTATGCCGGTGCCATGCGTGCCGGTAGAGATCGCACCGGCCAGACTTTGCTGGTCAATATCTCCCTGATTCAGCAGTGCCTGATGAATGGGCGCAAGATATTCGCCTAAATCCTCCAGGCGTGTACCCGCTTGAACGGTGCATTGGCTTTTATCTTCATCAAAGGCTACCACACCCTTTAACTGATCGAGATTAAGCAGAATTTTATCCGTCTTGACCACAGCACTAAACGAATGTCCTGCCCCCACAACACTAATATGGGCATAGGACTTCACTATTTTTCGTAATTCATTCACATGCCGAGGTTGCAAAATTTCTGGATGTGCCTGCTGGCTTCCAGACCAGTTCTGCCATCGGTTATCCGCCTGTTGTATTTTCATTATTATTCCCTGGCTGATGTTATTTTAATTGCCCATTTAGAGTAAAATACCTAAAAAAGCAAATATGGGAACCCATGCGTTCAAAAAAAATCCATGCTATAAAATAATATTTTAATTTTCAATATTTTAAAAATTATCAAATAGCACTCGACTAAAGCATAAATGCAAGATTTCCAAGAAGTGCATATCTTTTTCAAAAGGAAATCAAAATAAATATATATAACGGAGTTTTAACATGGTTAGCGCATACGATGAATTACCGCGTACCCCCGCAAATTTTGTAGCGTTGTCCCCTTTACGCTATCTGGATCGGGCTGCTTATATTTACCCGAACCAAAATGCGATTATTCACGGTAAGCGCCGTATTACCTGGCGTGAAAAATATAATCGTTGTCGTCAGTTTGCGCACCAACTCCAAAAACTCGGGATCAGTAAAAATGATACCGTTTCGGTACTGCTGCCCAATGTCCCTGCAATGGTTGAAGCACATTTTGCCGTGCCGATGGCCGGTGCCGTACTGAATACCTTAAATACCCGTCTGGATGCCAAAACAGTTGCCTTCATGCTGGAACACGCCGAAAGCAAGGTGCTGCTGGTTGACCCTGAATTCAGCAAGCTTGCCACAGAAGCCTTGGCGCTAATCCCGCAAGAAATTTATGTTATTGATGTAGCCGATGAAGAATATGAGGGTGAAGATACCCGTATTGGCCAGATCGAATATGAAGACTGGATTGCGCAAGGCGATGCCAATTTTGAATGGCATTTGCCAGCGGATGAATGGGATGCCATCAGCTTAAGCTACACCTCGGGCACCACGGGCAACCCGAAAGGCGTGGTGTACCATCACCGGGGAGCTTACATTAATGCCGCCAGTAATATCATTGCCTGCGGCATGATGCCTCGCGCGACCTATTTATGGACTTTGCCATTGTTCCACTGTAATGGCTGGTGCTTTGCCTGGACCATGGCGGCCAATGGCGGTACCAACGTCTGCCTGCGCAAAGTCGATGCTGAACTGATTTTTAAACTGATTGCCGAACATAAAGTCGATTATTTCTGTGGCGCACCGATTGTTTTGTCAATGCTGATCAACACCCCGGAAGAGAAAAAGACCCAGATTGGTCACCGTGTCGAAGTGATGGTGGCCGGTGCTGCACCTCCTGCGGCGATTATTGAAGGCATGCGTAATATTGGCATTAACGTCACTCACGTCTATGGTTTAACTGAAACCTATGGCCCTTCTGCACTGTGTGCCTCACAGGCGGGCTGGAGCGACCTGTCGATTCAGGAACAGGCGCAACTGCACTCCCGTCAGGGCGTTCCATACCCATTACAAGACGGTATGAAAGTGCTTGATCCGGACACCATGCAGGAAGTTCCGCATGATGGTAAAACCATGGGCGAAATTATGTTCCGCGGCAATATCGTCATGAAAGGTTATTTAAAGAATCCGGAAGCAACGGCCGAGGCCTTCGCTGGTGGCTGGTTCCACACTGGAGACTTGGCAGTTTGCCAGCCGGATGGCTATGCTAAGATTACCGACCGTTCTAAAGATGTGATTATTTCCGGTGGTGAAAATATTTCCTCGCTCGAAGTTGAAGAAGTACTGTACCAGCACCCTGCGGTCCTGACGGCAGCAGTCGTAGCGAAACCCGATCCGCGCTGGCAGGAAGTTCCATGTGCCTTTGTGGAACTCAAACAAGGCAAAACGGCAACAGCTGAAGAACTGATTGAGTTCTGCAAACAACACTTAGCACGCTTTAAAGTACCGAAAGATGTGGTGATTACCGAGATTCCAAAGACATCTACCGGAAAGCTGCAAAAATTCATCTTGCGTGACTGGGCCAAAGAACGTGCTACAGGCGAGTTTCAGTAATTTTATTCTATGCTGAATAGATCTTCTTAAGAGGAGTTCCCTCTCCTTGTAGGCATAGGTATCTACACATCTTTAGGTACCTAATGCAATGGTTGCGATTTCATTCAGTTCATCTATTGAATATTCTGAGGGCAGTTGAAGGGTGTTCAGTAAAATCGAAAGTCCTGCCAATATGGCAGGCGCACTTTCCAGCTTGCCTCTTTTTTGCTGCCTGCCTGATAGACGGGCCAGAAATGCACGGACTTTTTGATTTTGTTCATCCGTACAGCGTTGCACTCTCCACGTCAGCACACATGCCATACAGCTAATCAGCAATCGCCTTAAAATGGCTTCAGGGGGAGTCTGAAGCCATGCTTCAATATCATGGCCTGCCTGCTTGAGCAGCTTGAAATAGCACTCAATCGTCCAACGCCAGTAATACCAGGTCGTCAGCTCTACCGCATCAATCTCTGAAGGAACGTTGCTGATCAGTGACCATCTTGCGACGGTTTTATCCTGAGCATCTTTAACCACTGCAACAATTAATCTGGCTGCAATCGCTTCACCTAGCTGGGGAGCAACCCGTTGGCCTAAATGATCTTTTTTCTTTGGTTTTGCTGCACGGGTGAGCCGAACATCGGTTTCTCCAACATGAAGCATGTGTTGATTACCCTTATAAGAAATGGGTTTCACTTGCTGTATTTCTATGCGTTCAGCAACTTCTCCAACTTTACATATCTCACTCTGATGCTCAATCCGATTTCCTTCCTTTGCTCGAATGAGCCATTGAAAACCATGACCGCTTAACTCCCTCAGGTGAGCAATCGAGTCACCTTCACGGTCAATGATATGTACGCAGGTTTTCTCAAGCGGAAAGTGTTCAACCTTTTGAATTTGTTCAGCAAGGGAATCCAAATGCGGTCTGCGCTCAGCATGGTGTTCAGTGAATGTCGAATAGCAGCTGGAGGCAGCTGATAGCGTCTGGGCCAGCGGAGCAATGGGCAGTCCCGAGGCTGCATCAACCAGCAGACTGGTTTGCAACTCATAGCCTGAATCATACTGATGGGTTCTTTGAAGCCTTTGGGTTTTATGATTGTGTTTCACATACTGCAGCTGAGACCAGTCATGAACGATCAATGCATAGCGATGCTGTGACGAGTTGATCTGCTCACATGCAAGCTGTTCAATCGGCTGGTTTAACTGGCTAAAAGAAATCTTGTCATTATTCAGGAATCGCCAGACGGCCTGTGTGGTTGCGAAACTCGACCTTTGGGCAGAAGCCAGGTCTTTGATTGCGGGAGCAAGTGAAGCAAGAGGATTCATATTGAGCTTTACAAGGCGATTGTAGCGTTTAACAAGACGCAGATCTAAGCCAGAGATGTTAAATTGAAGAGCATGCTCTTCAATTTAACGCAAAGCTCGGAAATTGTGTAGATACCTATGCCTTGTAGGAGAGGGTTAGGGAGAGGTCATAGGCATTTAAGAAATATATGATTTGCCACTTAGCTATTTGAAAAATATTTGCTTGAAATATATTTTTTGGAATAGGAGGCCGGCGGCTCTCTCTAACTCTCTCCCTAAGCAAGCTACAACATACTGCTTTTTCGCAAAGCGCAAGAGAGCAATCTTAAGGCATAAAAAAGCGACTCGATTGAGTCGCTTTTTTATTATCAGCAAAGCTCCAGATCAATTATCTGAAATCAAAGCCACTTGCTGAATATAGTTAAACAGTTTTAACTTGGATGCGGCCAGCTCTTCTTCCGTTACCTGATTTTTAATATCACGATGGATACGCAAAATATGCTGACGAATCGCATGATGCTCAGCAGCATTATGCGCTTTCATGAATTCTTTAATCACCGGATCACCTTGCGCGATCATACGATCGACCCAACGTTGCAACTGCGCGGTTTTTTTCGCACCCTGCTGCGGGGTAAGGTAAGACAAAATCATGGTTTCATCTTCATTACGCAATAATTTTCCTACACGCTGAAACTGACGGCGACGCGCTTCATGTGAAGTAATGCTTTGCACATCCAGTAAAGCATCAATCAGACGTTCTTCCACAGGAAGGTTTTTAATTTGTTTGATACTCAACTGAGCCAGTTGCTCACCCAAAGCAGCCATGCGCTGAACTGCTTTTTTCTGTTCGGTTTTACTCGCACGTCCTTCTAAACTTTCAAAGTCATCTTCAGTAAAACGGTTCGGTCGACGTGCCACGATTAATCTGCCTCGTAAAATTTTGCTGCAAATAATGCCTGAATTTCAGATAAAGCCTGTTCTTCATCTGCACCTTCAAGCACTAAGCGTAAAGTTGTGCCCTTGCCTGCACCGAGCATCAGCAAGGACATAATATTTTTTGCATCTACCAATTTGTTACCTTTACCAATTTGAATCGATGAACGAAATTTGGTGGTAACTTCGATTAGCTTTCCAGACGCACGCGCATGTAAACCTAGTTTATTAATTACGTCAACAGTTGTGTCAATCATGACCAGTGCTTCATTTCTCTGTGGAGGACTTGGATAGACCATTTTTCCTCAAGGGCTTTTTTGAGTCTATCTACGATATATACGGAACGATGCTGCCCGCCGGTACAGCCAATGGATACCGTCATATAGTGACGATGACCTTCTGCAAAGGCAGGCAACCATTTATCTAAAAAATGATAAATGTCTTCAAACATTTCATTGGTTTGTTCACTTTGTAGTAAGAACTTTTGCACAGGCAAATCTAAACCTGAATATTTGCGCAATTCCAGATCCCAATGTGGATTAGGCAAATGACGTACGTCAAACACATAATCAGCATCAAGCGGAATACCGTGTTTATAACCAAATGATTGTAAAATTAAAATCAGGTTATCTGATTGTCCGAGTTTAGACAACAAGGTATGTTTCAGATCATGTACGCTTTTATCGGTGGTATCAATATGTACCGTTGAACGCAACTGTATCGGAAGCAATAAGGTTTTTTCTTCCTGTATACATTCAATCAGGCTTTTAAAACGACCGGCTAAAGGATGCGGACGCCGCGATGCACTAAAACGCGAAATCAGTTCCTGATCTTGCGTAGTCAAATAAATGATATCCACCGAACCAGATTTCTGCAGTTGTTCAAAAACATGATCAAATTCCTGCAAATCTGCACGGGTGCTGCGTACATCTACGCCCAGCGCCAGCTGTTCCAGATTATTGTCACGATCCAGCTTTTCTACAATTTCCGGCAGCAATGCCAGCGGTAAATTATCAATACAGTAATAGCCCAAATCTTCAAGCACCTGTAAAGCAGATGATTTTCCTGATCCGGATTGTCCTGTAACGATTAAAATACGCTTCATGGCAAGGCTGTCCTTAATAGTGAAGTCTATGCAGTATGCTTAACCTGCAAGTTGTCAATCAGTCGGGTTTTGCCCAATTTGGCTGCCACAAACAGCACCACATCCTGATCAAAAGCTTCTATTTTTTGTAATTCTGGAGTACGCGCTTCCACATAATCCACAATAAAACCAGCTTGTGTCAACTTTTGCTTCATATTTTCTAACACTTCAGCAAGACTGACACCATTGTGCAATTGCTGTTCGGCAGCAGTTAAACTTTGATAAATGGTCGGCGCAATGGCACGGTGTTCTGCACTCAAATAACCATTACGCGAACTGAGCGCCAAACCATCTTTGGCACGGGTAATCGGTACACCAATCACTTCCAGCGGAATGTTCAGGTCACGAACAAACTGACGAATCACTGCCAGTTGCTGATAGTCCTTTTCACCAAAGAAGGCATAGTTGGGCTGAACAATATTGAACAGTTTAGTGACCACCACCGCCACGCCATCAAAATGACCCGGACGCTGCAACCCGCATAAGTCATTGGTAATATCAGACACGCTAATATTGGTTAAACGTGGCTTGTTGCCATACATCTGCTCAACGCTCGGCGCAAAAATAATGTCACAGCCGACATCTGCCAGCAAATGGCTATCCTGCTCCAGAGTCCGTGGATAGCTGTCAAAATCTTCGTTGGGTCCAAACTGGATCGGATTGACAAAGATACTGACCACGACAACATCACAGATTTTTTTGGCTTCACGCACCAGGTTTAAATGCCCTTCGTGCAAATTGCCCATGGTCGGGACAAAACCGATAATTTTTCGTGCCGATCGAGCTGGACTCAGTGAAGCGCTTAATCCCTGAATGGTGGTTTCTGTTTTCATGTTTACAGCTCGACTTGAAAAGTTTGTTCTTTAGCAGGAAAAGATTGATCTTGTACCGCTGCATGGTAAGCCTTAAAAGCATCCAGAATTGCAGTTTCCCCGGCCTGTTCTTTCATAAAATTACGGACAAATTTGGCCACATGACCACCGGTCAGTCCAAGCATATCTTGAACAACCAGCACCTGGCCGTCCGTGTCTGCCCCCGCGCCAATACCAATCACAGGCGTATGCGGGAACAACTCACTAATTTCTTTACCCACCTGCGCCGGAACACATTCCAGTAGCAGTACCGCAGCACCAGCGTCCACCACAGCCTTACAATCGGCAATCAGCTGATCGGCGGCTTCACGGGTACGCGCCTGAACCTTATAGCCGCCAAACACATGCACGGATTGTGGAGTCAGGCCCAAATGCACACACACAGGAATACCATTGCGGGTCAAGACCTGAACGGTTTCCGCCAGCCATGCGCCCCCTTCTATTTTCACCATGTGCGCACCAGCTTGCATCACTTGTTTGGCACTGATTAATGCATCATTCAGCGTGGCATAGCTCATAAATGGCAAATCAGTCAGAATAAAGGCATGCTGGTTGCCGCGTCGAACGGCTGCCGTGTGATAAGCCATATCCTGTACTGTCACAGGTAAGGTAGAATCACAACCCTGAATGGTCATTCCTAAAGAATCACCCACCAGAATTGTATCAATTTCAGCAACTTCCATTGCTTTCGCCATACTCGCATCGTAACAAGTCAGGCAGGAGAATTTGCGGCCTTGCGCTTTAAATTTTCTTAAGTCACTTAGACTAATCATCTGGATCTTCCTCTTATGACGACTTTCTCAAGCGGTCATGCAAAAAATTAAATATTTGCCCAATTTCCATCATCCAATACGCTAAGCGTTGGATGTTGCAATATCGGTAAATCTTTTAATAATTGTCCTTTGATTTGTAAATTTGCCTCTAAATCGAGTAATGGCATCAGCACAAAATCCCGCTCCATGACACCAATATGTGGCACGGTCAAACGCTCATTCTGAATCTGTTCTTCGCCATACATCAGGAGATCCAGGTCCAAAGTCCGTTCGCCCCAACGGCGCAGTCGAACCCGACCTGATTCCTGTTCAAAACGCTGCAATTCATCCAGCAATGCAAGAGGTTCCAGGTCTGTAACCAGCTGTACAGCTGCATTTAAGTAGTTGGGCTGGTCTTGCGGCCCCATTGGAGGGCTTTGGTACAACCTGGAGGTTTTCGCGGCTCCCAGCGTTGCCAGCTTCTGTACGGCTTCTGCCAGAATTTGACGTGAATCCCCCAAGTTACTGCCTAAGCCGATGTAGGTTACTGTCATCATTGTGTCGGTCCAAAAATCACCTGGCTTAAATCACGCTTGACCCGTTTGCGTTTTAAAATTGGATGGTCATAGCCAATTTCCGAGCCGCCTGAGGCAACATTTTGAACGGGTTTTTCAGATTTTGCCCGACTCTTGCGTTCACGACGACTACGCGGTTCAGGTTCGTTCACCAAAGGCTCAATTTCAGTAACTGCAGTAACCGGTTTCGCTTCTACCACATCTTCTGTAGTTGCTTTACGGCGGCTTTTTGCACGCTGGCGGTTATACTGACTGATGGCGCGTTCTTTTTCATCCGTAGACATCTGTTGATACGCATCCCACCATAGGCCCATACCCTGAGTGGTATCGTCACCCGATTTCTCACGCAGTAACAGAAAGTCAAATCCGGCACGGAAACGCGCATGTGTTGATAAAGCCTGAATTTGCTGCGGCTTCGGATTAAGCAAACGCGTTTGCATTTCCCACACTTCACGAATAAAGGTTTCTGCAAAACGTGGAATGATGGTCCGGGTGGCCTGGCGTTTTAAAACATCCAAACCGGCTTGTGCTCTTGCCTCTGCCGGAACAACCCCTTTACCTAAATAAAAGTCACAACGCTCTAAAAAAGGTTTCCACAACAATACCGCATAGAAGAATGCAGGATTGATGGTCTTGCCAATTTGAATACGCTGATCGGTATTGATTGCAGCACGTTCAATAAAGGTGGAGATGTCCGGGCTGATGTCTGCAAACAGCTGACGCCAAATACCGAAATCTATCAACATGGGCAGAACACGATTTAAATGCCCCATGGTGAATAATTTTTGTGATTCATCATATAAGCGGTGCGGAGAGATATCTCGCAACAGCTGGGTCATTTCAGGCGTAAAAATCTCTAAAATTTCAGGGGCAATATTAAAATTTAATTTTGCAGCGAAACGCAAAGTACGCAGCATCCGTACCGGATCTTCTTCAAAACGTAAGGTCGGGTCACCCAACAAGCGCAAGGTTTTATTTTTTATATCATCAATGGCATGACAGAAATCCAGCACAATCCCTTTACGCGGCTGGTAATACATCGCGTTAATGGAAAAGTCACGGCGGACAAAATCCTGTTCAATGGTGCCCCAGTTATTGTCACGTAAAATCATGCCTGAAGCAGAAGTGACGGCTTTTTTAGGCGGTGCACGGAAAGTGGCGACTTCGATCAGCTCGCGGCCGGCATAGACATGAGCAAGCTCAAAACGTCGTCCGATAATACGGCAACGTCGTCCGAAAACTTCTTTTACCTGGGCCGGAGTGGCATTGGTGACCGCATCAAAATCTTTAGGATTCAGACCTAAGATCAAGTCACGGACACCTCCACCGACGATATAAGCTTCATAGCCAGCCTTGGTTAAAGCATCGATAACATCTAATATGGAAGAAGGTAATTGAGCGGTTGATAAACCACATTTTGACGCGCGCAAAGTTTGCAAAAGACGCTGTCTCCTACGTCTGAACGTAAAATATCTAAGATGACGCTAATCATATCTCTAACACAATCAAAGGGCAATTTGATTATCTCGATGCTCAATACTTTGTTCAATATTCTAAGCGGCTCTTGCCATTTCTCTACAGGCCTAAACGGTCTTTATTCTTGCTAAATAGCGCAGGTCCAATGCCTTTGACCTGTTGCAATTCTTCAATATTTTTAAATTTTCCATTTTTTTGCCGATAGGCAATAATCGCTTCAGCTTTCTTTTGGCCAACCCCGGACAGTGCTTGTAGCTGTTCAGCATTGGCCTGATTCAGATTGATCTTGCTGGCCGTTGAAGTTGCGGAGTTTAAAGCAGGCCTGGACAAATAATAATCCCGGGTTGAGACGCGCGGTATTTTTAACCGTGCATCCTGAGCCTCCTGTTCAGCCTTCCATTTTAAATATTCCTGGTCGAACTGTTGAGCATAGCTACTGGATACACTCAACAAAGACAGCAAACCAAAAAGATAAAAAAATCCCTTCAGGGTAGATATTATTTTTTTCATATTGAGAGGCCTATTATTTTAATTGTTGTTTTGCTTGCTCCCAAAGCAGATCCATTTCCTCTAATGACAGGGCTTCAATATTCTTGTGTTGTTGCTGAGCCTGATCTTCAATGAAAGCAAAACGCGTTCTAAATTTATGAATGGTACTTAACAGTGCCATTTCACTAGAAAGTCCCAGTTTACGTCCAACATTGATCAGTGAAAACAAACAATCACCAAATTCGTCGAATATTTCGTCGGAATTGTGATTTTGCATGGCTTGTTGCAATTCGCCCAATTCCTCGTTCAGTTTGTCATAAGCATCTGACACTTCAGGAAAGTCAAAGCCGATTTGGGCCGCTTTTTTTTGAATTTCATGTGCTTGCTGGATGGCAGGTCCATGCTTGATTTCATCTAAGCGTGATTGTGCCTTGCCCTGCTTCTCCTGCTGTTTAATTTGCTTCCAGAGTATGGATACATCTTCCGCGCTCAATTGTGCATATTGCTCGGCCTGAAAGACATGAGGATGACGGCGAATCAGTTTTTCAGTAATGGCATTGACCACATCATTGAAATCGAAAGCACCCTGTTCGCTGTACATTTGCGCCTGAAACACCACTTGCAGCAGTAAATCACCCAGTTCATCGCGCACTTCATTTGCGTTTCCCGCCCTGACCGCAGCTTCAACTTCATAGGCCTCTTCTATGGCATATCGGGTTAAGCTTTGTGGGGTTTGCTGCTGATCCCATGGACATTTTTCACGTAACTCTCGCATCACTGCCAATAATTGATCCATGTTTTCATTACTCCCATCCTTTCAGATTAAACAACTATCTCCACACTCCATTTCTGTTATGCTGAAGATAAATTCATTAAAAATGAAGCACAACAATACAAAACGAAAAGGAAAATTCAGATGCACAGTATCTTCATTAGTGGTGCAGCACAAGGCATTGGGGCTGCTATTGCGACACTGTTTTATCAACACGGTTATAAAGTCGGCATTTATGATATCAATATTGATCAGGCTCAAACGCTGGCTCAACAGTTAGGCACACGGGCTAAGGCCGGTTTACTCGATGTTTCTGATTATAGCCAATGGCAGCACACTTTAAGCGAATTTCAGGCCTGGTCTGGTGAAATTAATGTCTTAGTCAACAATGCAGGCATTCTCTACTCAGGTGCTTTTGAACAGACCGATATTACCGCACATCATCGAACCATCGATATCAATGTCAAAGGTGTGTTGAATGGTTGTCATGCCGCCTTGCCCTATTTACAAAAAGCCTCCTTTGCTCGTGTGATTAACCTGTCTTCTGCCTCTGCCATTTATGGGCAGCCAGATTTGGTGACATATTCAGCCAGTAAATTTGCTGTACGTGGCATTACTGAAGGATTAGATATTGAGTGGCAAAAATATGGCATTCGGGTATTAGATGTGATGCCGCTCTTTGTACAAACGGCCATGGTTAAAGATATGGATGCCGGCAGCATTAAAAATATGGGGGTACACTTAAGCGCTGAAGATGTAGCAAATCAGATCTATCGACAAGTTCAGGTAAAAGACAGCATATTTACCCCGACTCACCAACCTGTAGGCTTCAAATCTAAAATCCTGTTCAGCCTGTCTAAAGTGAGTCCTCAGTTTGTAAATCGGATGAGTAATATGTTTTTGGCGAAAAGGGAATAAATAAAATCAATATTAAAAGAGCTTAATGTACAGGCTCTTTTTTTAAAAAAATGTTTAATTTGAGTGCAGGGATTTATAATATCAAGCCGAGCAAAAAAATAAACAATAAAAGAATTCTGTCGTTTAGCGCATATGTTTGTGGCTAAAAAAAAGTATGACAAAACTTTCTGAAAAATAGGATGTGCGTTCTTATATATGCTTTAAAAAACCTAAAATTGCAAAAAATTGATCAGAAGAAGAAAGCCCTACTCCCCATAACAATTGGTAAAACTTTACTTAAAAAACAACTATGGGCAATAGCACTATTTTGACTAAAATTATTTCTATACTCCCCCTTCATATGAATTTAATAAGATAAGGCGATAATAATGAAAAATTTTCTTCTTATTTCAATCAGCAGCTTAAGTTTAATGGCATGTTCGACTATGCCATTTTCATCCGATAAACATACGTCTCAGAATAATTCAATCAATGCAGTACCGAATGGCAATGCCACCAAAGAGGTTTCGATTGATGGCAGTTATACCGGTGAAATTGTTGGAGATTACCAGAATTCCAAATTTTCCCAGTTAAAAATTGGCATGTCTAAAGGTCAGGTAGAAAGTTTAGTTGGTGCTTCAACTGATCAAAGAAGCTATCAGACTGCCAAAGCCTGGATACCCGTTGCAGGCGCTTTTTCTAAAGATCAGTTCCGTATTGAGACCTATTACAAGGAGGCTGGACGTTTAATTTATGCCTATAATGGAACGAAATTATATCGAATCGAAGTGGATCGTAGCGAAGATGGCCTTCAGTAATTCCTGTATCTTTTTATGAATGCTCTGCTCTAGCTGCGTTGAGCATATTCCTTATAAAAACGGGTGATATTACCCACTCGTTTTTTTAATTTTTTTGATCTGCCATTGATCCTGATTCAATTTTCCACTTTAAATCTGTTACCGCCTTATCGTAATAAGGATAAGAAAAACATATGTTAAGGTGACAAAAAGATTTTGATTTCAGGAAAAGTAAAACCCTTACAGGAAGCTTCTGATCGCCAGGCAACCGTGAGCATGACATGGCCCAAATGAAAGTTCTGATAGGCAAATGTTCCAATTAAAGGATGAGTGCATAATCCGCCGTCATGCACTGGATGAACCTGGGTATTTAACTCGTTTAGATTTAAGCGTACGCCCAGTCCGGCAGCTTTCAATACGGCTTCCTTGGTAGTCCAGACTTTAAACCAATAGCCTGAATCCTGTTGCAAGTCATTCCAGTGCTTTAATTCATAAGCATGAAAGGCATGATTCGCCAATGCTTCAAACCTGACCTTGCGATCCAGATCTTCAATATCCACCCCGATATCGGGCATGTTTCTACTGGTCGCCAAAGCATAATTTTTTTGGCTATGACTGTGATTAAAATAAAATTCAGGAAAATTGACCAGGTACGGCTTACCATGCTCAGTGGTTGCCAACTGCTCATGCTGAATGCTGACCTGTAATTGTTCGGAAAGTAATTGATTGCGGAAATGATGGATTTGCTGTTTTTGCAGCTGAATTTTGCGCTTGCGATCGAGTGCATGATCCAGATCAACAATCTGCTCCAGTGCATTTACCTCCACCCGTATCACTCTGCTCACTTCAGATCACCTTTCAAAAATAGATGCCTATCTTAAAATAAAAAAGCCCAAAGATCACTTTGGGCTTTTCATACCATTTAAACCAGGTGCTTAACCACGTTTAAATTTCTTCTCGGCTTTCTTGAACTTCTGAACATAGCGACGCTTACGGGCTGCAGTACGTTCATCAATCTGAGATTTACGTCCTTCAAACGGGTTTTCTGAGGTTTTAAACTCAATTTTTACTGGTGTACCTTCAAGTTTGTACACTTTACGGAACACGTTTTCCAAATAACGACGATAGTCCGCAGGGGTTTTATCCACCTTGTTACCATGAATGACAATCGTTGGCGGGTTTTGTCCCCCAATATGTGCATAACGCATTTTGATTGCACGACCTTGGACTTTCGGTGGATGATGTGCATCGGTTGCATCATTCAAAATTTGCGTGATTTTTGCCGGTGATACTTTCAAGTGGGAAGAATCATATGCACGGTGAATCGATGGATATAAATCACCTACGCCCGTACCATGCAATGCAGAGATCAAGTGAATTTTCGCCCAAGGAATAAAGTCAAAGCGGCGTTCCACATCGAGCTTGCATTGCTTACGGTCATACTCGGACATGTTGTCCCATTTGTTGATCGCAATCACCATCGCACGACCGGCTTCAATCGCATAACCGATTAAATGCAAGTCTTGCTCGACAATCCCTTCACGCGCATCGACCACAATCACAACCACGTGTGCGTCTTTCATGGCCTGTAAAGTTTTCACAATCGAGAATTTCTCGATCATTTCATCCACTTTACCTTTACGGCGCACACCGGCTGTGTCAATCAGGGTGTACTTGCGGCCATCACGTTCGAACGGAATATAAATCGAGTCGCGTGTTGTCCCGGGTTGGTCAAATGCCACCACACGTTCTTCACCCAATAGACGGTTAACCAGTGTCGATTTACCCACGTTTGGACGACCAATAATTGCCAGACGCAAGCCTGTATCACGGTCATGTTCATCAAGGTTTTCATCTTCAGGCACATCTTGCAGCACTTCTTCAAGCATCTGCTGTACGCCACGGCCATGGCTGGCAGCAACTTGTAGCGGTTCGCCCATCCCCAGTTTGTAGAATTCAACCAGCGCAGCTTCGGCATGTACGCCATCTACTTTATTGGCAACCAGGAATACTTTTTTGCCCAAGGTACGCAAGTCACGTGCAATCTGCTCATCAGATGCAAGCAGTCCGGCACGTGCGTCGACCACAAAGATGATCATGTCGGCTTCGTGAATGGCTGTTTTGGACTGTTCAGCCATATACGAGTCGATTCCACCTTCAGTTTCACCAATACCACCAGTATCGACAACGATGAATGATTTATTTTGATAAGTCGCGTCACCATATTTGCGGTCACGGGTCAGACCGGCAAAGTCAGCAACAAGCGCATCACGGCTCTTGGTGATCTGGTTAAACAACGTTGATTTTCCGACGTTCGGACGACCAATGAGCGCAATTACGGGTTTCATAGATTAACCTTTATTCAAGATCAGCCAGTAGGTCTGGTCTGAACAATCAGAAACAATGGAAGAAATAAGTAGCCAAAAATAAATAAAACACGGGGCATTGAATGCTCAATCCCCCGTGTAAAAAAATACGGTTAGCTTAGTTTAACATAAGGCTGAAAAAAATTAACGGTTCTGCCAGATGCTTAAGGCACCCTTACGGGTCGCTACATAAAGTTGGTTATCAATCACACGCAGGGTACGCACTTCGCCACTGGTTTTTGAACGGCCAATCAGTTGGCCTGTTGCCGGATCAATGAGATGCAATACGCCGTCCAAATCACCTACCACCAGGTCTTGGCCCAAGATTACCGGATTGCTGAGCTGACGATTCAGCAAGCTGTCATTTTGCCATAATTGTTCACCGGTAGTCAGCGCATAAGCCGTGATTTTTCCATCGGCCTGAGCCACATAAACGGTGTTATTGAAAACTTCAGGACGCTGGATACTGCTGGCATCTTCACTCCACACCACTTGTTGTGCAGCCAGATCCATCACCGTTACCTGTCCCTGGTAGCTGGTTGTTACCAGGAATTGTCCTGCCACAACCGGATCGCCATCCAGATCATTCAGGCGCTGAATATCCGAACGTCCCTCGCTGACAGCTACACGACGCTGCATACGCGGCACACCACTGATAATATCCAGTGCATAAATATAGGCGTTTGATGAAGCAATCAAAACGGTACGCGGGTCAAGCGCAACCGGTGTAGCAATACCACGCAGGCTGAACTGTACATTCGGCAGATTATAGGTCCAGACTTGCTGACCTGTCGCCAGATCATGCGCATAGACCGTATCATCATTGGTAATGGTAATCACACGACCTGACTGAATGAGTGATGCAGATAAAATCGCACCCGACAACTGCGTAGTCCATTTTTGCTCACCTGTGGCCTGATCCAGAGCAAACAACTGGCCTTTTTTATTGCCGACAACCACAATGCCCTCACCGGCTTCTATGCCCGAGCTCAAGCCCTGCTTGGAAACTTTTTGCTGCCATAAGCGCTGTTTACCCTTATAGGCAGCCACTTCACCATTTGGATCGACAGCAAAAACCACGCCGTTATCGGCATCTAAACGCAGGCGTAACGGGTCTGCTTTACTGGTCGAAGAAACACTTTGAGAAAATACAGGAACAAGAGTCTTTGCTTGCACCAATTTAGGCAATGGATTCGGTTTAACCTCTTCCACCTTAGTTTTATTGGTCGAACAACCAGCAAGTGCAAATGTTAAAATTGTTAGTGCAAACGGTATTTTGTATTTTCTATCCATCACGACTCATCCACTTGTGTTTCTAAAATTGGGCGTTCAACATCAGGATCATCAACTAAAACGCCGACACTTTCGAGTTTAATTTGTAAAATTTGACGTTCTTGCTTACGTTCAAGCAACGCATCCCATGCGCTCATATACGATTTTTTAGCATTTTCGATATCATTTTTAGCCACATAGACATCACCACGCGCTTCATCGGCAGTCGCCTTAAACGCAGGATCGGTCACCGCAGCCAATGTTTTAATGGCATCATCATATTTCTTTTGTGCCAGCTGGGCATAAGCCAAACGCAGCTTAACCACTTGCACTAAACCGGCATCATCCAGTTTGGAATTTTCAACTTTTTTCAAGGCACGTTCTGCATGTGCATAATCGGCTTTGTCATAAGCCAGCTTGGCCATTAATAATTGGGTTTGAATAGCCTGTACAGAATCTGGTGCTTCTTTAACAATTTTATCCGCAGTTGCAGACAAGGCATTAAATGCATTGGCATCGCCTGCTGCACTTTTTGCATCGTCCATTAACTGCTGAACCTTGGCTGTTTCCATTTGAGACTCAGCCAGATTTTTCTTCTGCCAATATTCCCAGCCGAAAAAGGCAATCAACGCAATTAAAATTCCGCTAATCATGGCAGAACCATATTTTTTAGCGAAAGATTTTAAGTTATCAAGTTGTTCTTCATCACTCAATGCGTTCATGGGATTACCTTTTCCTTATGTTATTCGGCTTATTTTGAAGAAAATTTTTCAATGATAAATGGCACAAAGTCAGCCACTGCAATTTCGGTCTGTTCTGCTGTTGCCAGTTCCTTGACCAGAATGTGCTGCGCTTCCGCCTCACGCTGACCAAAGATTAAAGCATAAACCGCCCCGGCCTGATCGGCTTTTTTCATCTGGCTCTTCATTGAACCCTGTGAACCGGTTTTCAAGCGGATGCTGCTACTAGCTGCTTCCAGCTGGTCACGGATCTGTTCGGCAAGAACCAAGGCTTGACCTTGAGTTACAGGGTCTGAAACCAGGAACATTTCACAGTCACGGACGGGGGTATTATCTTCTACCTGTTCAAGTAGCAGCAACAACCGCTCCATACCCATGGCAAAACCAACCGCAGGTACCGATTGATCAGCCTTGCCTTTCAATTGACCCACCAGACCATCATAACGGCCACCGGCACATACGGTGCCTTGTGAACCCAAATGTGTCGTGGTCCATTCAAAAACAGTTTTGTTGTAGTAGTCCAGACCACGTACCAGTTTTTGGTTAATGACAAAACTTACGCCTGCATCCGTCAAATATTGCTGTAATTGTTGAAAATGCGCCAGGGTTTCTTCACCCATAAAGTCATGCAGTTTAGGTGCATTTTCAAGAATCGACTGAGTTTTGGCATCTTTAGAATCTAAAATACGCAGCGGGTTTGTGGTCAAACGGCGCTGAGAATCTTCATCCAGGTCTGCCTTATGCGACTCTAAAAATTCGACCAGTGCTGCACGGTATGCCGCACGTTCATCTGACTCACCTAAAGTGTTGAGTTCAAGCTGAACCTTGTCGGCCACACCCATGCGTTTCCACAGACGTGCCGTCATCAGAATCAGCTCGGCATCCTGGTCTGGCGTTGCCACACCAAAAGTTTCCACGCCAAACTGGTGGAACTGGCGGTAACGGCCTTTTTGCGGTTTTTCATAACGGAACATTGGACCGATATACCATACACGAGGTGTCGCGCCGCGCAGCAGGTTATGCTCCAGCATGGCACGTACACAGCCCGCAGTCCCTTCCGGACGCAGCGTCAAGGACTCAGGCGGATTACCCTTGTCCAGAAAAGTGTACATTTCTTTTTCGACGATGTCGGTTGCATCACCAATTGAACGCTTGAACAGATTGGTCTGCTCAACCATCGGCAAGCGGATTTGCTGGTAGCCATAAGCATCCATAAGCGATGCTAAATGTTGTTCAAGACGTCTCCACGCGGGGGTTTGCGTTGGAAGAATGTCATTAAAACCTTTGATTGCGACAATTGAACTCATGATCTACTCAGAAAAACCTGTGCGAATAATCTCTTTAGATTTAGCTTCTTCAAGCTCGGAAACACGTTGACGAACCATAGATTCGATTTCATCAACCAATTGATTGGTATCGATTAAATGGCTTTTCTCGCCATTACGATACACCAGTGAACGCGGACTTGCACCTACTACGCCAATATCGGCTTCTTTGGCTTCACCCGGACCATTCACTTTACAGCCAATCACGGAAACATCCATGGGGGTACGAATATCTTCCAGACGCTCTTCCAGTGCCTGCATCACTTTAATCACGTTAAATTCCTGGCGTGAACAGCTTGGGCAGGCAATGAAGTTAATGCCGTTGGAACGCAGACCCAGTGATTTTAAAATATCAAAACCGATTTTCACTTCTTCTTCAGGCTCAGCTGCGAGCGAAATACGCATGGTATCGCCAATGCCTTCCATGAGCAGACCGCCAAGCGCGATTGCTGACTTCACCGAACCGGTACGGTAAATCCCTGCCTCAGTCACACCCAGATGTAATGGATTATCAATCTGCTGAGATAACAAACGATAAGCATCCATCGTCAGGAACACATTGGATGCCTTAACGGAGACTTTAAATTCGTGGAAATTTAAACGATCCAGAATATCGATGTGACGCATGGCAGATTCAAGCAAGGCCTGACCTGTAGGTTCACCATATTTTTTCTGGATATCTTTTTCCAGCGAACCGGCATTCACCCCGATACGCATGGAAATGTCATGATGTTTCGCCGCAGCCACCACTTCGCGAATTTTCGCTTCCGAGCCAATATTGCCCGGGTTAATCCGCAAACAGTCTGCGCCCAGATCGGCAACAGCCAAAGCAATTTTATAGTCGAAGTGAATATCGGCAACCAAAGGCACATTGACCTGTTTGCGAATTTCACCAAATGCTGCGGCCGCTTCCATTGACGGTACGGAAACACGCATGATATCGGCACCGGCATCTACACAACGCTGAATCTGTGCAACCGTTGCAGCCACATCACAGGTTTCAGTATTGGTCATACTCTGGATGCTGATCGGGGCATCACCACCTACATACACAGAACCGACACGAATTTTACGAGTGGGACGGCGCTTAATCGGATTTTCAATCATTGATATCGCTCTATTCTTTACGCATTAACGTGACAAACGGAAATCTGCTTTTCCGTTGACGGTATAAGGTGACAAGGCAATTTTTTCGTTATTCAAAGTCAGGGTAACGGCTGAAGCATCATCCAGACGAATCTGGAAAGGCGTTTCACCATTCAATTTCAATGTCGATGCCTGACGGCCTGTGGCCAGTACTTTACCAGTTGAATCGACAATATGCACAGAAGTTGGATGACTAAACTCAAGCTCAAGCTGATCGCCCGAAACCACAGTCGAGTTATCCAGATTCAACACTTGTACATCGGATTCGGCAGGTACAACTTCCTGGCTCTCCGCGTCTTTGCTGGATGACCAGTTTTGTATCGCCATAACCGCAACAGCAAGAGCAACCAGTGCCAGCAAAGCAAGTAAAAGGCGTTTCAACCATTTCTTGTTACGGTCACTCTTGGAACCTGGGAGCTTACCCATGATTTTAATCGGTGAGTTGTTTAAGGCATGATTGGGTAACAATCCAGTATCATTTTGATAAATATCATCAAAACGTTGAATAATAGAACTTGCATCCACCTTCAGGTACTTCGCATAGGTACGATAGTAGCCCTTAATAAAGGTGGCTTCTGGCAAAGCCTTATAATCATCTTGTTCTAAAGCGGTCAAAGTTTTTACAGGGATATTTAAATCTTTGACAACTTCACTTAATTCACGCTTTTGTGCAATTCGAACTTGACGTAAGTACTCGCCTGGACGCTGAACATTTCCTAATGCAGTGGGTACTACGCTTGAACCATTCGATTGCGGTGAATTAGGATTTACTTCCATACGGCCTCAGTACTGTGCTGTAATTGCAGATAACGTTGGTATTCCGGACTCTCGGGAAAAAGCGCACGCAACTGATTGACAAGCACCTGCGTTCCCATTGGGTCACTATTTGCCCGCGCAATTCGGATACCAATCCAAAGCGCACGCGCACCTTGATTCTTTTGACCGACACTGCGTACAAACTGTTCATACAATTGTGTTGCGGCAGCGGTCTGCTGTTTCAGATAAAAAATTTCAGACAACTCTAACATTGAAATATAAGAGTCACGATTTACTTGCAGGGCCTGTTTGAATGTTTTTTCAGCATTCACCACATCACCGAGTTTTAAATAAATCCGTCCTGCATTTTCCAATGCTCTGTAGCGTTGATCATAGCCCAATGTGGTTCCGGCCACATTGAGTTGTTCAAGCGCGTCATTATAACGCTCAATTTGATACAAATAAGTACCGTAGTTGTTACGCGCCTGTGCATTTTTAGGATCAGCAGAAATTGCCCGCTTAAAATAGCTTTCTGCTTTATCCATGCTGATTTTACTGCCCTCTTGTTGCAGTAAAACGCCCATCATCATATTCGCGGTTGAATCACGTGAATCTACTTCAAGCGCTTGATCCAAGGTTCGTTTTGCAGAATCCAGATCACCCGATTTAATATATTCTGCCGCCAATTGAGTGCGAATTTTCACTGCCTTTTCCGGGTCTTTCTTCCCGATTGTTGCTGGTGCCTGACACCCTGCAACAAAAATAGCGGACATACAAATTGTTGTAATAAAAGCTAATTTATATGTGGGCTTTCTCAATTGACATCCCCTTTTATTATCCCTGAGTGCGCAGAATCTCATTTTGCTGCGCCACTTTCTTTTTCCACTGTTCCGCACGACGGGTACGGTCAGCAACTTGTCCAACCAACTGTCCACACGCGGCATCAATATCATCGCCACGTGTCTGACGAATCGTACACACAAAACCGGCATCAGACAAAGTTTTTTGGAAAGAAATAATCCGGTTACGGCTTGAACGCCCATAAGGTGCATGCGGGAACGGATTAAACGGAATCAAATTAATTTTGCTCGGTAAATTTTTAAGCAGTTTCAGCATTTGTTGAGCATGTTCTGGTTGGTCATTCACGCCATCCAGCATGACATATTCAATGGTCACATGTTTACGCGAACTTTCATTACCATCTTTGGCAATATAACGCTGACAGGCAGCGATCAGCTGTTCTAATGGATATTTTTTATTGATCGGCACCAGCTCGTTACGAAGTTCATCGTTCGGTGCATGAAGTGAAATCGCCAAAGCCACATCAATATCTTGCGCCAACTGGTCGATTTTCGGCACTACACCTGAAGTCGATAAAGTCACACGGCGTTTTGACATGCCATAGGCAAAGTCATCCAGCATAATGCGCATTGAGTTTAATACGGCGTCATAGTTCAGGAGGGGTTCGCCCATGCCCATCATCACCACATTGGTCACTGAACGCTCACGCTCTGCCACAGGTACTTCTTCCATATAAGAGAAGTTTGCCATCCACAGCTGACCAATAATTTCGGCTTGAGTCAGGTCACGCTGAAAACCCTGCTTACCTGTTGAGCAAAATGAACAGTCAAGCGCACAACCCACCTGTGAAGAAATACACAAGGTTTTACGTGAACCGGTTTTGTCTTCTGCAGGAATCAGGACGGTTTCCACCAGAGAACCTTCGCCATCGCCGACACGGAACACCCACTTACGGGTGCCATCTTTGGAATAGTTTTTATGCACCACTTCCGGCGCTTTAATTTCGCAGATTTTTTCCAGTTTTTCCCGCAGCTTGCCGGAAATATTGGTCATTTCGGCAAAATCTGTGACAAAAAATTGATGAATCCATTTCATCACCTGCCCGGCACGGAATTTTTTTTCTCCCATATCTTCGAAGAATTTTTCCATTTGCGGACGTGACATGCCAAGTAAGTTCACTTTTTCCACAGAATTTTGCTGCGTCGGAGCGGATGGAGATGGTTGCTGTGCATCAGAAATTGCTGATGGAGCGACTACTTCAGTACTCATGTGTATTACCTAAACCATGCCTAAAGATGAAAGGAGAAGCTCAATATCTGAGCAGAGAATTATTCAGAGAATAAAAAAACCAGATAAGCAGTATACCACTTATCTGGCCTGAATACTGCGTATTAACGAGTACGTGGAGCAATCTCAGTTTGCGCGAAGAAATAGTTAATTTCGCGGTCAGCAGATGCTACAGAGTCAGAACCGTGAGCAGCATTTTCGTCGATGCTTACAGCAAAGTCTGCACGGATTGTACCAGGAGCCGCTTCTTTAGGATTCGTTGCACCCAAAATTTCACGGTGAGCAAGAACTGCGTTTTCGCCTTCAAGAACTGAAACAACAACTGGACCAGAAGTCATGAACGCAACTAAATCACCAAAGAAACCACGTTCTTTGTGCTCAGCGTAAAAGCCTTCAGCTTCAGCTTGAGTCAAGTGTTTCATTTTAGTTGCAACGATTTGAAGACCAGCTTTTTCGAAACGAGCAAAGATGTCGCCGATGTGGTTTTTAGCAACTGCGTCTGGTTTAACGATAGATAAAGTACGTTCAATAGCCATTGATTGGCTCCTTAAGTCAATTGTTGACATGAAAATTTGCCGCATTATACCGAATAATGGGCTTTTTTCCGCTTTTGATATGTAAAAAAATTGCTTTTTTCGATGTAGCGCTTAACGCACTTCATCAATCCAGGCCATTTGAATTCCTTCCAGCAAACCTTCAGTGGATTTGGTTGGGTCATCACTAAAGTCTGGCAATGCACACACCCAGGCATGCAAGTCGGTAAAACGAATCCATTGCGGATCCACATCTGGATGTGCTTCAGAAAGCTCAATCGCAATATCAATAGTATCTGTCCAACGCAAACCCATGGCTATTCCTAATATTTTCAAATCAGTGGCAGTACTTTAGCAAATTTTGGAAAAATCGCGTGATTTTCCTGATTCATCCGCATGCATTTTTATAACATGATATTAAAAAAGGGTGCACTCTCAATAATGCCACTGGCAATCACAACACCAATCAATGCACCGACCAGCACATCACTGGGATAATGTAGCCCCAAAACCATCCGTGATATCGCCACCAGAATGGTAAAAGGAAGCATCAGAATCAATAACACGGGCTGAATATAACCCAGAACCGTACTGGCCATGACAGCATGCAGGGTATGACCAGAAGGAAAACTAAAATGGTCGAGCGGTTGTTCGTGTAGCCGGATGACTTGATGGACTTGATAAGGCCGTGGGCGTACAGTTTTTTGTTTTAGGATTTTATAAATGACGGTACCTATCGACCCGCTAATCAACAGATATAACAACTGTACAATATAAAACACGCCTTCCAGCACCCATAAACTGGCGAGCATAATAAACCAGAACAAACCATTGCCAAAACGGCTGATGATTTTGAAAAAGTGGGCTACTGCATGTGAATGAGAAAGATTATTCAGATACAAGCAACCTTTTAAATCCAGATCCAACATCGTTATTTTTGCTTTTTTTAAATTCATGATGATGCTCCTTTAAGCTGTTGCTTAAAATTCAGGATGTCATTTCTGTCCCCATCGCCACACTATAGAGTGCTTGTTCAAACTGTTGCACAGGGTATTGCCAGCCGATATGCTGCACCGCCTTTCGGGCTTCCAGTCCCATACGTTTCAATTGCTGATTGCCCGGCAACTGACACATTGACTGCATAAAACCTGTCTTATCTCCTAAGGGACTCAACCAGCCCGTCTCGCCATTTTTGACATGCAAATGCGCACTGGCATAATTATAGGCAATCACAGGCAAACCACTTGCCATTGCTTCCAGCACCACATTGCCAAAGGTTTCAACCTGACTGGCAAACACAAAAACATTTGCACTTGCATAAGCCTGAGCAAGTTTCGGGCCAGATAAATTTCCTGTAAAAATGACATCCTGTCCTTGGCATAACATTTCGAGACGACCCCGCTCCGGACCATCCCCCACAATCACCAGTTTGACATCCTGGTTATTTTTCTTCATGGACAGATAGGCTTGAACAAGAACATCAATCTCCTTTTCAGGTGATAAGCGCCCCACATACAGCATAATCTGAGTATTCGACGTTGCCTGCCATTGTTGACGCAAACCGCTGGAATAATGTTGTGGTGAAAAATGCGTAACATCCACACCACGCCCCACCACAACCAGAGGACAACAAATGCCAAATTCTCTTAAAATATATTCCGTATCTTTACTGGGAATACAGGTCAGTTGTGTATTATTGTGAAACCAACGTAAATAGCGCTGAATCGGCTTAATTAAAAAGGCTAAATCGAAATAACGACTAAACTCTTGAAAAGGTGAATGGAAAGCGCTTGAAACAGGAATGCCCTTTGTCTTAGCCGCCTGCAAAACGCTTAATCCCAACGGCCCTTCTGTAACAATATGCACGACATTTGGCGCAAACTGATCCAATGCTTGAGAGACTTTTAAAAATTGTGGCCAGCCAAACTGCAAGCTTGGATATTGAGGAATAGCTTGGGCTTTAACTAAACATTCCTGATTTGGCAAAAACTGAAAACATGTCTGTTTTTGTTCCGGCCTAATCAGTAAAATTTTATGCCCCTGTTTTTGCAACCCTTTGCAGAGTTGCAATAAAGACAGTGCCACGCCATTAATTTCTGGAGACCAGGTTTCTGTCACAATCGCAATTTTCAGCCGTGGGCGAATTAAATCATTGAGTATCGCAATATCATCACAAATTTGGTCTTGCTTATTCTTTTTAAAATAAAATTGGAAATTTTCTGGAAAATTTTGTTCTTTGAGCAGGCTGGTCGCATACAAAGTTGCCATACAACACCTATATCGTTATTTTAGTTTTAGCTTAGAGGTTAATTCTTTCAGTTTGATGATTTTTAGATGACTGTTTATTGAAACGTTGTATAATCTCTAACAACAAATAAAAACACATCCTCTTCTTCCAAAGCTAACTATTTTAGACAGCTCTTTTCTGTTTTATTTTCAATTACAGACCAGTCCTTTCCTGCCATACAAAATAATTAAAATAATAAGTTCACGTAAATTACGTCGCTATATATACCTACTGGAGTACGAATAGAAGGCTGTTCTTCCAGTCGTACCGCAATAACATATTTACTCTCTTTAGAATTTTTAGATTGAGACAGCGGAACATTCCATTGATTTCTTATCGGGCCTGAAATACTCATTCTAGTTTTTAAACGATATGTACCATTCGATACATAGCTTGAACCATCAGAACTACGCAAATTTTGACTGCTAAATTTGATTGCATAAGATTGGTCGCAAAAAACTCTAAAAGAAGTTGCAGCAAAACTATGATAATAATCTGCAAAATGCATGACCGGTTCAGATATAGCAGTTAAATAACATTGTCCCGCATAAGCGAAAGTACCATTTGCATAGAGTAAAATAACCATGATAATTTTTTTCATTGCAATACCCTCTCTAGCGACAAAAAACATCTATAACTGACTGCTCTAGCACTTTTTGGTTCTGATTTGAAACCTCAAAAGTTCCCTGACATGTCTCACCACCCTTGGCTTTAGCTAAAAACCGATACTTATTCGGTTTTAATCCATATAAATACACTCTACCTTGGGCATCTACAGGGAAGTACTGACTTTCTTCATCATTAATATAAACTTCGCTTGCACGAGGTATAAGTTGATTACTCTTATCCAATAAACGCAAAACTACTTGCTGGGTATGAAATACAGGAAAATTTAAAATATAACCTCGCTGATTTAAGCCGATCATTTTTTGAGTCGAATAATCAAATGCATCTTCAATCGCTAACTGATTTTGATCGAATGAAATGTCATAAGGAATATAAGGAATATAAGGAATAATATTATGTACAAACAAATAACCATTCTTATTGGTGCTTCCTACAGGCGACAATGACCTTGTAACATCAATTCCTGGCGAATCTTCAACTTTAACTAAAGCAAATGCATTATCTACAGATTTTGTTAATGCTACTTTCCCACCTAGCCAAACAATAGCCCCACGATAAATCACCTGATTGTTTTCATATTCATCAGATTGATCCAATTGAACACGTAAGTCGCCTACATTTGATTTTAATAAGCCCGAAGCTTGATAAGCTAAATCTCCACGACGTTGATTTGCACCCAGAACATAATCAAATCCAGTTTGCGCTGGAGATGCTTTAACAAATTGAACCCTTGATTCATTATCTGTTGAGTGCGAGAAGTAGGCATTTTTATTATTTCCCAAACTATAATTTAAAGATAAGTATGCACCAGAATCTTGCTCACCCTCAAACTCTTTAAAGCCAGAAACGCTTAATGAAAGATTTGAGCGCAACATTCTGGAAATACCTATATTTAGTATACGACTATCTAAAATATTGAAATTATCACTTTCATAATAACTTCGCTCCAAATAATTTAAATTAAAATTATTTATTATCGGCAAATCATATATACTAAAATAAAAAATATAATCATATTTTGGAATAAGAACTTCATTGTTATAACCTAAAGTTTTATAATTATCAGTAGAATACTGCCCACTAAAACCTAAGTAAATATTATTCATACTTCGGCTGACTGAACCACCAATTGAATAACCAGATTCATCATCACTATTACTCGCTGCAACAAATGTATCGAGTAATGCATATTTACTAATTGCTTGCGTCCATAATAAACCTAAATTTTTTACTTCTTTACTATACGCAGCATTCAAACCCACAGTAGTTAAGTCACCTATACCTCGTCTAAAATAAATATTAGAAAAAAATTCCCTATAATCATTATTATGAATATCATAGTTATATCTAATTTTACCTAATGAAATATTATATTCATTTAAATTAGGTTTAAGCAGCTTGTTATTTATATACACCGGAAAACTTTGAACAGTTTTATTTCCTAAAATATCTTCAACAACCACCTGAGCATCTCCAGATTGTTGAATCAATGCCCCAGGTTGTAAAGTATAACTCCCTGGCGTAATTCTCTGCTGAGAAATACTTACACCATTAATATACAAATCAACTGTCGAAGGTAAAACAGCACTTCCTTTTAAAGTCGGCATATTCCAATAAATATAATCAGGCCGAGCTGTGAAATTTGTTCCAAAACTTAAACCACCATAGCGTACTGAACTAACGAAAGGATTAGATATAGTAGTGGTATCACCAATTGTTAAGCTTAAAAACTTATCTGGAAAATCCAGATCAAAAGCTGATTTTAAACGAACTACTTTTTCTTCCCTTACGTCTTCCACTGTAAGGGACGATTCTTCTTGATTCTCATCTAAACCTCGCACAAGTATGGAATTTTGAAACAACCAATAATCTTTAAACACCCCCAATTCTGCTAATGAATTAAAATCCTCATCCTGTGAAGTTTGCCCATAAAATAGATCATAATTTAAAAATGCGCCTAAAGCCGCCTTATCAGGCATAATTAATGGCTCATGATCTATTTTTTTTATCTGAAAGTATTCTGCTGGTACAGTTATTTTCACAGACTGTGCATATGGATCTATTTCAGCAAGAACTGGATTCTGTGAAACTAAACAAAAATCTTTTTTTATTGCATGTTCAGGAAAAAAATCAACTCTCAATTCCAAGGTATTTAAAGCTTGGCACTCTATATATATTTTTTTATCTTCTTCAAATACAAGGGTTTCCAAATTTTTATCTATACTATTTAACCAGACATTACTAAAAACAACATTACTCCCCTCTGCATTTGCTCGTTGAACGGGTAGTACTATATTTAAAAATATACATGGCAAAAACAATATAATTTTTTGCATAATACATCACCCTGACAAATTAAATTCCATAGGTAATTCACTTCTATCTGTTTCAATAATTAATTTATATTTATTAAAATCCCCTAACTTAATCTCACCAAAATTAAAATTTTGTTGCTGATTATTAAGTAAATATTTCGGTGGTGTTTCAAAAAGTATGCTGAAAAAAACAATATGGCTTTTGATAAAATAGAGGTATGAAAATAACGCTACAAATCAAATGTCCTACCTGTCTAAGTAACAATATAAA